>CAYQVT010000046.1:14197-19656 GCA_964420885.1 uncultured Gammaproteobacteria bacterium | reverse complement strand
CAGCGCGCTCAAGAATGACTTCGTCGCTACCAAACGCACTATTGGCTTCTCGGCGTGCAGACCTAAGTTCGTCTTCAAGATTTGATTCGTTATAAACCAGACGCATGCCGCGCCCTCCTCCACCGGCCGAGGCTTTGATCATTAGAGGAAAGCCAACTTCTTTTGCTTTAGCGAGCAAAGTCCTATCTGATTGATCTTCACCTTGGTACCCGGGAATACAAGGAACACCATGTTCAAGCATGGCGATTTTTGAGAAACGCTTCGAACCCATCAATTCAATTGCTGAAGCCGGAGGGCCAATAAAGACAATACCCACGCTGTGGCACGCGGCGGCAAACTCGGTGTTTTCCGACAAAAAACCATAGCCAGGGTGAATCGCATCAGCTCCCGAACGTTTAGCGGCGTTGATAACTTTGTCGATCGATAAATACGATTGTGCTGCTGTTAAACCGCCGAGTGCAATCGACTCGTCGGCGACGGAAACATGTAAGGAATCGCGGTCGATATCACTAAATACCGCAACAGTTGAATAACCGAGTTGGCTTGCCGAGCGCATTACCCGAACCGCAATTTCACCTCGATTAGCGACCAGTATTTTGCTAAATTTATTCATAGAATTACTCTTAAACGGCCCAAGTTGGCTTGCGCTTTTCAATAAACGCAGCCGTGCCTTCTTGACCTTCGTCACTCAACATCGCTTTGGCGAAATCGTCCGATGCCCGATCTAACAATGGTTCTAAGCCCTGCTTTTGCGCAACGTCTAATACAAGTTGCTTGGTGAGTGCCGTGGCCTGTGGTGCACACTTCTTAAACAATTTTAGGTTTTGGTTTAATACCCTATCTGGTTCGTTTGAGACATGATGAACAATGCCCAACACCTGTGCCATACTTCCATCGAGCCGTTCTCCAAGCAGAGTTAGGCGTCGAGCCTGAGTAAGCCCGACTCTTGCCACAACAAATGGCGCAATTTGTGCAGGGATAATACCCAAACCTGTTTCCGGCATTGCGAACATGGCATCTGGCGTTGCGATGGCCAGATCGGAGACACAGGCTAAGCCAAAGCCGCCGCCTAGAACAGCGCCTTCGAGCACACAAATCACGAGCTGTGGGGCGCGATTAACCTTAGTTATCAGATGGCCAAAGGAGCGGTTGAAGTGCCACGTTGCATCTCTTGAATCGTCTTCTTCGATGTTGCTGGTTTGGTTCATTCCGGAAATATCACCGCCTGCACAAAAGTTGCCTTCAGCTCCACGCAGCACAACGGCACGTATATTACGGTCCAATTCGATCGATTCAAAGACCGCCATTAATTCGGCAACCATGGCGCTGTTCATGGCGTTTCGTTTAAATGGTCGATTTAGAATAACCGTCAGCACGCTGTCATCGACGCTAACAATCAGTTCTTTACATTCGGGTAGCTGCATCACAGTCTCCCCACACCAAAGGTATTGTTATTGACACTCCGACGTTTGCCATCGCGGCAGATCGCCAGAACAAAACCAAGTATTTCACGAGTATCCCTTGGGTCTATGATGCCGTCGTCCCATAATCTAGCGGTATTAGCCAGCGCGCCTGAGCGCTCGTCCATCGCATTTCGAGTTTCGCGCTCTAAGGCGTCTAGAGCCTTGTCATCGACGGCCCCCATGCGTTTCATTTTCGCTTCTGCGACGGTTCTAACCACACTGCCAGCCTGAGCTGGCCCCATAACGGAAACAACGCTACGTGGCCAGGCGAAAATAAAGCTCGGGTCGATACCTCGGCCACACATGGCGTAATTGCCCGCGCCGTATGAACCGCCAACAATGATACTTATCTTATCAACGGTAGAATTGGTGACCGCCTGAATCATCTTCGCACCGTGTTTAATGATTCCCGCTTGTTCAGATTCTGTACCGACAATAAACCCTGTGGTGTTGTGTAGAAATAGGATGGGCGTTCCACTCTGTTCGCACAATTGGATAAACTGACCTGCTTTAGCGGCACCTCTAGCGGTAATCGGTGCGTTATTGCCAATTACCCCACAACTAATACCCTGAACTTCTATGTGGCCACAAACGGTCCCCACGTCATACTCGGGTTTAAAGTCAACAAAGTTAGAACCATCAGCGATTCGCGCTAGAATCTCGCGCACGTCATAGGGTGTTTTGGGATCGTCAGGAACTACGCCGAGCAATTCCTCGGCAGGATAATTAGGCGACAAAAAATTGTCCGCGAGAGAGGTGTCACCGCCCCAATTTAGAGCACGAGTGACTTCGCGAGCCATGCGTATGCCATCAGCATCATTTTCGGCAATATAATCGGCGGTGCCGGCGATTTGGGCGTGCATTTCAGCGCCGCCAATTTCTTCATCGGTGGCAATCTCACCCGTGGCCGCTTTCAATAACGGAGGACCTGCCAGATACACGGTCGACTGCTTACGAATCATGATGACATAGTCGCTCAAACCAGGTTGATACGCTCCCCCAGCCGTGGCACTGCCATGTACCACGGTTATTTGAGGCACACCTTGGGCCGAGAGTTTACACTGCAGCGCGAATCCGGCTCCAGAAAACCCAAACCAGTCGCCTAAAGAGGTTAGATTGCCTCCGCCCGACTGTGCCAGTGCAACCACCGGGAGTTTATTGTTTAAGGCCAAATTAAGAACTCTTTGACGCTTGACACCCCCTAGCTGAGTGAGCGTTCCGCCCTTAGTGAGGTAATCATCTACGATCACCACACATTGGGTGCCGTCTATGTAACCAATGCCCGCGATGGTGTTCCCACCTGCGCCGGACCCGTCTTTATCGTCTTCTTGAAGATAGCCACACAAGGTGGATAACTCCAGAAATGGGGCTCCTGCATCCAATAGATGCGCTAAACGTTCTCTCGGAGGCATTAAACCCCGTTTTCGATAACGAGCCTCCTTAGACTGAGCTGCTTCGATAACGCGGCGTTCAATATCTCTGAACTCGTTGACTGCCGCACTCATCGACTCGGCATTTTTTCTAAAGACCGCGGAATTGGTGTCGAGCTGAGATTCAATTACACTCATTGTTGCTAGCTCCTCCTATCGACCGGGCATAGGTGCCGTGCCCATTTTTTTACAAATAATTTCGAGCATCACCTCATCGGCACCGCCCCCGATAGAACCCAAACGGCTGTCTCGATAAGCACGCGAAACTGGGTTGTCCCACATAAAACCCATACCACCAAAATATTGTAGACACGCATCGGACACCTTTCTTGATAGACGCCCCGCAACTAATTTTGCCATTGACGCTTTAGTGGTCACATCAACTCCGCTGACGTGCTCTTCAGTAGCACTGTAAACCAGTGCGCGAAGCATTTCGACCTCTGTCTGTAATTCGGCCAAGGTAAAGCGAACCACCTGATTATCAAGTATCGATTTGCCAAACGCCTGACGCTCGCGCGCGTAATTAATGGTTTGCTCAATACACCGTTCGAGCATTTTCAAATTAGTCGCGGCCGCGTACAGACGCTCTTCCTGGAATTGTTCCATTTGATACATGAATCCCAAGCCTTCCATTCCGATACGATTTGACTGCGGTACTCGAACATTGTCTAAAAAAACTTGAGCTGTGTCTGAGGCTCGCATACCCAGTTTATTGAACGGCTCTGAAAAAGAAACACCGGGTGTATTTGTGGGGACGATTATCAAAGACTTATTTTTGTGTACGGCATCATCACTGGTGTTCGCCAATAGGCATAGCACATCGGCCTGAGTGGAATTAGTAATCCACATTTTGGTTCCATTGATCAAATAGTCGTCACCATCTTTTCTAGCCAAGGTCTTAATACTCGCGACATCGGAACCAGCGCTGGGTTCGCTTACCGCTATCGACATAACGTAATCACCGCTGAGTGCTGGACGAAGAAATTCCTCTCTCAAGGTATCGCTGCCATGTTTGGCTAAGGCTGGCGTCGCCATATCGGATTGCACGCCAATTCCCATCGACACTCCTGCACTTTCGATTACACCCAGTTCTTCTGTAAAGGCCATTTGGTAACTATAGTCGAGCCCCATTCCACCAAACTGCACAGGTTTATTAATACCCAATAGACCTAGCTTGCCCAATTTTTGAAACACCTCGCGCGCGGGAAATATGCCGTCAGCCTCCCATTGATCGCAGTAGGGGTTGATTTCAGTTTGAATCACTTTGTTTGCTGTTTCAGCAATGGCTCTATGTTCTTCGGTATATAGCATCGTTTATTTCCTAAACTAATTAAGATTTAATTTTGTTGGGTCGCCGCCACTAAGCGACACCGATTTAATAAAGGCAGGTCGCTGCATTAGACCATTTAGATAGCGGCTAACTTGTGGTGAATAATCCTTCGAAAACCCTTGTAAATCGCCTAGGTATAAGGCGTATGCAACGGCGATATCAGCAATGGTAAAACGACCGTCGCATAGAAATTCTTTACCATCTATAAACTCATCCAAACGCCTTAAACGAGCGAGAAACCATTTGCGGTAATCATCTGCTACCTGAGGCTGGCGGCGCTCTTCTGGCTCAAGTTTTGCGTATCTTAAATAAATTGTTTGTGGGAACGTTAAAGTGGCATCACTTTGATGCAACCAATTGAGGTAATCGCCATATTCCGAGTGTTCGACGGCGATTGTAAATTCATCTTTTTGGTAGCGTTCGGCCAAATATTGACAAATGCCAGCAGACTCAGTCATGGACGTGTCTCCATCTCTGAAAAAAGGCACAGTGCCTAGATTATTTTCCGCCAAAAACTCTTTTTTAAAAAAGCGTGGCGGAAAAGGTAATAATTCTAATTCGTATTCGAGACCCATTTCTTCCAAGGCCCACAAAGGCCTTAGTGATCGAGCGTTGTGACAGTGCCATAATTTCATAGTTAAAGCCCAATCTGGCGCGCGGCTAAGTCACGCATGATTTCTTCTGAACCACCACCAATCGCATTGACACGAACTTCTCGATAAATGCGCTCTACGCGAGAACCGCGCATGTAGCTAATTCCACCCATAATTTGCATTGCCTCACGCGCACAAAATTCCATCGTTTGGCTGCACTGAACCTTCAATAAGGCAATCGCAGCGGCATCTTCATTGCCTAATTGGATTTGTCTAGATACCGTTTGCAGATATCCGTCAGTGGCTTGTATTTTGCGCATCATCTCCGCGATTTTATGGCGAATCACCTGATGATCAGCTAAACGTTTGCCGAAGGTTTGGCGCTCTCTAGCCCATTCTACCGCTTCCTCAAAACAGACTTTGGCGGCACCATTCATTCCCGCCGCCATAGCCATTCGTTCTGAATTAAAGTTGTTCATGATCACCTTGAAACCTTGATTCTCTTGACCAAGCAAATTTTCCACAGGCACGCGAACATCATCAAAATAAATCGTCGCCGTATCTGAACACCACCAGCCTTGCTTGCGATCCAATATAGTTCTCCCAACTCCCTTAGTGTCGGCCGGAATTAACAAGGTCGACA
>CAYQVT010000046.1:0-14187 GCA_964420885.1 uncultured Gammaproteobacteria bacterium | reverse complement strand
CCGCAGTTGTAAACCAATTCGCCTTCATCCCACCTGTTATATAGGTTTTTGAGCCATTCACCACGTAAAAGTCGCCATCGCACTTAGCCGTGGTTTTTAGCTGGGCAACGTCCGAGCCGCCGCTAGGCTCAGTGATGGCCAATGATATTCTTTTAGTGCCGGCAATGACCGCTGGGGCGATTTCTTGTTTAAGAAACTGTTGCGCAAAGTTGATAACTGGTGGTAGACCAATATTGTGTACCATCAGTGTTGCGCCTACGCCTCCGACTCCTATGTGGGCCAACTCCTCATGGAGTATATTCTTGTGCCAAATATCGATACCTTCTAGCGTTCCGCCAAACTCTTCGGGATAACCAAGACCTAATATGCCCATAGCCGCCGATTTGGTCCACAGCTCATCAGGTATATCACATTGCTCATCCCATTCTTCGGCATATGGTCTAACCTCGTTCTCAAAAAACCGCCTCAGTTGCGCTTGCCATTGTCTGTGTTCCTCGGTGAGGAAACTATTGGCGAGCCCCACGTTATCGAAATTGATAGTCATAAGCTTTCTCTTTACAGTTCTGTCAACAGCTTGAGCATAGCTCATTTAGCGCGTGTACATAAGTCGCCGTAGCGACAACAGAATGGACGCTTTGTTTACAAATTTATAGTTTATTTCTTTGGTGGTAGTGGAATCAGCAAGGAGGTATTAGAGAGATACGCTTGATACTCTGGATCATCTCCCCAACGTTGCTTTGATTTTTTGATCAGGGTCGGAATACCACTAACCTTTGTTAATAATAAGAACACAAAGACCGGTGAGATCAACGTTACCCATTGAAGACCGGTCATTACAGGTATTGCCATGACAGCCATACCAAGCCAAAGTGTGATTTCACCAAAGTAGTTCGGGTGTCTCGACCAAGACCATAGACCAGTATTGATAAACTTGCCTTGGTTAGCTGAGTCGTGGCGAAAAGCGCGCTTTTGTGCGTCGGCCACCACTTCAATAATAAAGCCAAGTACCCATATGGCAATACCAATGGACCCGATAATCCCTATAGGTGCGTTATTTGCCCCGGTAATAATAGCGATCGCGCACGCCGCAGTTACTAAGGCCCACAAGCCTTGAATAGTCCAGGCGATGAAAAATCGACTGGGGTTTACCTTAATTTCATCGAAACGGTCGTCGTGTCCGTCTTGATTGATCCGAATAAACAAAAAAGTACCTAATCTTAATGCCCAGATTATCACCATCGCGGCGGCTAGCTTTGCGCGAAGACTCAATTCTGGCGTGAGTACTAAAGCCAAACCAATAACCGATAAATAGGTAAGACTACCCACTAGATCGTAATACTTTTCGGTCTGAGCAATATTAGACGGCACAAAGGCAATCCAATTAATCAAAAACGCCCAGGCCCCGCAAATAACAAATACCGGGAGATTAGAGTACTGCGCTCCACCATCCCCACCAGCAAAGCTAATTCCTCCGCCGATCAAAAGGATAAAAACAAGAATAAGAAGTCTTTTTAGCAACTCGTTTTGCATAAATGCAACCATTGTTATTATTAGTTAGGTTAAGCATACAGGGAAATCTAGCAAATTTGCGTAAACACCGAGACGTTTTGTAAGTAAATATTTAGTTTATATCCCGAGCATATCAACGGTTGCTTGACCAGCAGCGACTGCACCTTCTAAATAGCCATTAACATGGCCTGCGGCGGTCTCAGAACCGGACCAAACAAGCGCTTCACCCCAATCAGGCTCTACTAGGGTTGACCAACTATTTATCGAGTGATGATTAAGAATCTCATGGTCTTGCTTAGATGCCGTATAGGCTTCGCATGCCCAATCTTGAATGACTAAATTCACCGGCTCCTTTGCCTGATTTCCAAACAACCTAGCCAATTGCGCCAGTATTAAACCCGGCAGCTCGTTTGCATACAGTTGACGCAAAGACGGCGCAATTCCCAAAAAACCAAATAGCGCGAATGCAGGTTCTTCAGCCCGGTTCTCACCGGAGCTCGCATCGTGAATTTCTGAAACGGGCCCAATCTGGCTGATCACGTCGCCCGAGAAACCAGCATGCCGCCAAAAAGGCGACTCATACTCTATCACCACCTTTGCATGACCGGCCATCCACGTAGCAACCTTCCCAAGTTCAAGAACTCGTTGCGGGCTAATGTTTGGATTAAAGCCAATGTTTGCGAAAGCATTTCGAGCGGGCAATGCCAAGACAAGTTTTCTACACAAAATATCAGTGTGACGATATCTCACCTTAACACTGCCAGACATCTGGCTAATTTGAGTGACTGGGGTCGACAAATGTAATCTGTCTGCACATCCCAGAAGCTGAATATTTTCTACCAATGCATCAACAACAGAGCTCACCCCGCCTTGTAAACGGTAAGACCCTTCCATAGAAATCCCTGAGACACCATGTTGAAGCGGGCCTTCTTGCGGTTCATATAGTGCCTTCCCTTGAGAGAATTGGGCGTAAATGTTGTCGCTTAAACCAAGTTCTTCTACCAACTGCGACATTTTAGCTTGGCCTGGCCAGAACCAAGAAGGCCCTAGATCGAAAAACGCAGGCGCCCTTAATGATTTTAGCGATAATATACGCCCGCCAAAACGATCCCGAGCTTCTAACAATTGAAAATCCACGCCCATCTTGGCCAAGCTATAGGCCGTTACTAACCCACTTATTCCACCCCCAACAATTACAATTTCGGCTTCCTTTTTTTGCATGGTTCTCAACACATAATTGAAGCGTGATTTTTTCAGTCGCTTAAGTTATTACGATAGAAATCTGTGGATCTAAGCAGCATTTACCGTGGCAATCTGGCTGCTTGTTCTTCAGCGCGTAACACATGTCCACGCTTTATCCAGACTTTGCTTTGTTGATCGCCATTCTTAGCCGTCATCATCGTGCCCGGTGGTAATCTCAGCCAACTGTGTTTTACCAGCGAATCACCCCCTTGCTCAAATCCACCTTCGAGTACTAAGAACTCGGCA
Source organism: uncultured Gammaproteobacteria bacterium (assembly GCA_964420885.1). GTDB lineage: Bacteria > Pseudomonadota > Gammaproteobacteria > Arenicellales > Arenicellaceae > Arenicella. The sequence continues at coordinate 11,190 of CAYQVT010000046.1, read as the reverse complement.
CCGCCGTCTAAGGTTGAAGAAATATCGGATCCGGCTTCCCATGTTTCAATACTTACGTCTTCATAGATATCTTTGTACAAAGGTGTAACAGACACGCCTTCGCTATTCTTAAGCGGCACAGCTTGCATGAAATTTGAGTTCAACCGAACATGCACGGGGTCATCGGGGTGAAACTGCCACAGTTTAACGAAAATCACACAACCTGGCTCTGAACCAGGCGTGTGTCTCGATTTCGGTGGGTTTCGAATATAAGACCCAACTGGAAAATCGCCATGTTCATCTTGAAACACACCATCCAACACCACAAATTCTTCCCCGCCCGTATGCACATGCGCGGAGAAACGGCTGCCAGGTTGATATTTTACGATTGTTGTCGCACGAGCTACTTCCCCACCTACACGATCAAGCGCCCGCCTTGCCACGCCAGCGATTGGCGAATCAACCCATTCTAGTTCTTCACTATGAACAAGCACTCTCTTATCGAATTCAGCATTAATTCTCATTTTTATTCCAATTTCTACACATTTCATGAGTCTACAATCATTGCTACTTGATGCGAAGCAACGCCGAAGACATTCATTAATCACTTCTATACAAATAAATCTATCTATCGGTAGGTATATGTTATTAAAAACAAAATGGAGAGTCAAACTCCCGGTAAAAATAATAGAATTATATTAATCGCGGCAACTCAAGGAATCGCCGCGATTAACCGATGGGCTAACTACTTCCCTGTTAAGCCCTTGCGTTCAAGGAGCGGTTGAATATTCGGTTCCGCACCGCGAAACGTCCTGAATATGGACATCGCGTCTTCTGAACCACCGCGCGATAACAATGTCTTACGAAAATGATCGCCATTTTCGCGCGTCATACCGCCGTTTTCTTTGAACCACTCTACCGAGTCGGCGTCCAAAACTTCACTCCATATATACGAGTAATAACCAGCGGAATATCCACCCATGATGTGAGAAAAGTAGTTGGTTCGATAACGTGACGGAACCTCATCTAATTTAATACCGGCTTTTTCTAATGCCTGTGCCTCAAAATCCAGTATATCCTCGGCAGAAGGAACCTGATCTGGGGTCAATTGATGCCACGCTTGGTCAATCAGTGAGGCGGCTAAGTATTCGGTTGTAGCATAACCTTGATTAAATTTTGAACTCGCCAGTACCTTGTCTAATAGGGTTCGCGGCATGGCTTCGCCAGTTTCATAGTGCTTGGCGTAGTTGCTCAATACTTGCGGCCAATCAGCCCACATCTCATTAACCTGTGATGGATATTCGACAAAATCTCTAGGTACTGACGTACCCGAAAAACTCGGATATTCTACGTCCGAAAACATACCATGCAATGCATGCCCAAACTCATGAAACATGGTGGTCACTTCATCCCATGTAAGCAAGGTAGGTTCTCCTTCAGGAGGCTTGGGCACGTTTAAGTGATTGGCAACAACCGGGCTGGTTCCCATCAGATTAGACTGAGAAACATATGCATTCATCCACGCTCCACCTCGTTTCGATTCACGCGCATAAAAATCTTCAATAAACAAAGCCAGCGGCGAACCATCTGCATCAAATACTTCCCACACTTTCACATCAGGATGATAGGTCGGTAAATCCGGGCGCGCCTTAAACGTCAATCCGAATACTTTCTCTGCCGCAAAAAACACTCCGTTTACCAATACGTTTTCCATCTCAAGATAGGGTTTCAATTGAGACTCATCAAAGTTATAACGTTCTGCACGTAACTTTTCGGTGTAAAAGTCCCAATCCCAGGCGGCGAGCTTAAAGTCGCCACCCTGCTTTGCCACGATCTTCTGTAAATCAGCCGCTTCCTTTTTGGCATTAGCCACGGCAGGAGGTGCAAGCGTCGACAAACGTTGATTAACCGCTTCGGTAGTTTGAGCGGTTTGACTGGCAAGTTGGTAAGCTGCGTGATTCGCATAACCGAGTAATTGCGCGCGCTCAGCTCTTAGTTTAAAAACCTTAGACACCAACTCGCGGTTATCGTACTCGCCACCAGAGCTTCCTCGACCAAGAGAAACCTTCAAAATACGCTCTCTTAACTCGCGATTTTCAAGCGATGACATCGAAGGTTGCTGGCTGGTATTCAGTAAAGGCAGAACATACTTACCCTCCATTTCCCGTGCTTTTGCAGCTTCGGCGGCCGAGGCAATTTGCGCATCACTCAATCCGGCCAGTTCTTCGACATTGTCAACCACAATGGCCTTGCCGTTCACTTCTTCTAAAACATTCTGACTAAATTGGGTAGTTAGGGTCGCGAGTTCTTTGTTTAGGGCCTTGAGCTTTTCTTTATCTTGGTCGGATAACTGTGCACCTGCGCCGACAAAATCTTTGTAGGTTTCCTTTACTAGGCGGACTGATTCTGCATCCAAAGTAAGCTCACCCAACTGATCATGAATCACCTTAACTCTGTCGAACAGTTTTGAATTAAGTAAGATTTCATCAGAATGCGCAGACAACTTAGGAGCAATCTCTGTTCGCAAAGCCTTGATATCATCATTTGTATTCGCCGATGACAAGGCGAAGAACACTCTGGTCACGCGGCTGAGAGTTTGCCCTCCTTTTTCCATTGCAAGGAATGTGTTTTCAAACGTGGGCGGTTCTGAATTATTAGCAATCGTCTCGATTTCAGCAAGATTTTCAGCCATTCCCGTCTCGAAAGCTGGCGCGTAGTGATCATTAGAGATCATATCAAACGCTGGAAATCGCATATACAAATTGCTTTCTTGATAGAACGGGTTGGCTTGCTCTACCGGCTTTGGTATTGAAACAGTATCGGCAGCCACGTTTTGCGATTCTGATACTGTCGTCTCGTTTGGCTCGGGTTGATCTGTATCAGACTGGCTACACGCGGCCAAACCCAGACTTAAGCCCATCGTAAGCATTAAAGGAGCTGTTTTTTTCATTGCTAAAATCTTTTTAAGGTGTGTTGAAATTAGACACATCATACAACATCAAAAGTGGTCGTTTGTATAACTTATGTGAGTGTCTTAGTATGTAATTTGATCATCATCCGTATTTATCGACCAAAATATGAGCTGATACTTAGGTCAATCATCGACCGCGTTTGACTTGCGCCGTATAATCGACCTTATGCAAAGCACACCCAAATTTATCGGTCTCGATACTCAGTACCCAACGGCCGACGGCAAGCGCCTTACTCGTGTCCATCTAGATGGTGCCGCATCTCCTCTGGCATCAGCTAAAGCTTTAGAGGCGATTAGTAAGCTCCTACCACACTACTCTAACACACATAGTTATGTGCACAGTTCTGCCCAGATATCCACTAAGGCACTGGCTTGGGCACATGAAACCGTCCTACGCTTTGTCGGTGCGGACATCAACGACTATGCATCCGTGTTTACCGGCGCAGGCACCACAGCCGCGATTAATCGAGTTGCGCGAGGGCTTCACAGCGCCCGCCCAGACCGAAATATCATACTGGTATCGTCAATGGAACATCACGCCAATGACCTACCCCATCGGCAGTTTGATAATGAGGTTATTTATCTTCCGCTACGAGGTGAAGGCGCGAACAGCGGGGACATCGACATCGATGAGTTGGAACGATTGTGTACGCTGCATTCTCAACACATTAATTACATCGCAATTTCCTCGTTTAGTAACGTCACCGGAATTGCCAGCCCGATCAAAGAAGTCTGCAAAATCGCTCATTCACATGGAATCTTAGTGCTTGTCGATGGCGCACAAAGCGTGGCCCACGGCCCCGTTAACCTTAGTGATCTAAACGCCGATTTTTTCGTGTTTTCAGGTCACAAGGTATACGCTCCGATGTCACCAGGAGTATTGGTGGCAAAACGAACATTATTGCAATCTCTGAGTGGACAGGATCTGGGCGGTGGTTCAGTCTCGACGGTCAGTTTTTACGATTATGAGTTAGTGAATGATGAAACCGCAAAGGAAGAGTCGGGCACACCGAATATTGTTGGCGCAATTGCTCTGGCAGCCGTGTTAGATGAATTACTGGAATATGGACAAGCGAGAATTGCCAATAAAGATCAAGCATTGATGAACGAGTTGATCGACTCTCTAAATCTTATTAATGAGATCACAATCTACGGTGACTCCTCTTTAGCACGAACCGGAGCACTCGCGTTTAATCATTCTAGTCTGGACCATGGCTTAATCGCAGCAATACTCAACGATTACTTTGCCATCGCGGTAAGAAACGAATGTTTTTGCGCACACCCTTATGTCAGTAGTTTATTAAAGGACGAATTATGGCAGCTTGACTTGAGTCAAATTTCTGAACAAGAGCAAGAAAGTTATATAAACCGAAAGCGAGGAATGGTTCGAGCTAGTTTGAGTTTATATAATGACAGCAAGGATGTGCAAAAATTAGTTCAGGCGATTAAATCGATTAACCGCGATCGAGATCACTATGCCAGCCAGTATGAGGCTCAGCCAGACGGTTCGTACGAACATATCGATTACCAACTAAACTGGAAGGCAGAATTAATGTTAGATATTTAGTGGCTTTAAACAAAGACCCTTTTCAGGTTTAAGCAAAGAGGTTCTGCACATTGAGCGAAAGGTTTAATAAACCAAGGTTTAATAAGCTAGGGTTTGTTATGCAGCACTGTACGCTAAGCGTAAATTAGTGGAGGGTTCTATCGTTGCTTTGGAAACGACCTCATTTGACTCATCTGGATTAATTTCAATAGACAACCATTCATGACACTCCATTCCCGCTACGTAGGGCACTAATGGCCCTTCAATTTGCTCGGGGTGATTATAAATAATGTCGTCATTGACAGGTACAAAATATTGATGAATCATAATGTCTACTTACCCTTTCTCTTCTACGTTTAAACTCAATTCAGAATCCAAAATTCATTTACCCCTAGCATGGTCTTTTTTCGTCTTTCTAATTCGGCTATGGAAAAGCACGAATTGCGCGAAATTTTCAAGATCACCGATAAAAAAATCAATTACTTATCTGATGCTTCTATTAAACGCCTTTGATATGTCTAATTCGGGATAAACTAATGGTTAAATTATGGTTTTCGTTAGATTATGTGTTTAGCTCGTATGAATGAGGCAAAATATTCAATACAAAGTCCCTAGGTGGTCTAAGCTGCAAACCAAAGTGGCCACACTGACAAACATCAACAAACACAATAAGGTAAGCGAGTAATAACAAATGGCAAGAAGAGTAGCGATCGTCGAAGACGATTTTGATCAACGAGAGAATTATCGGGATGCCCTGCAGAAATCTGGTTACGAGGTGGACACCTACAAAAACCGGCCTGAAGCACTGGAAGGCATGCAGCGCGATATGCCTGATTTGGCAATACTCGATATTATGCTCGAAAACGAGATGGATGGTGGTTTCGATTTATGTCGTGATTTAAGAGCCCTTTCACCCACTCTACCCATCATCTTCTTGACCGCAAGAGACACCGATATCGACCGTGTCTCTGGTTTAAGACTTGACGCCTGGGACTACTTAACCAAACCTCTTAATATGCAATTCTTAAGTGTCCGAATAAATTCCTTATTCAGAATAGTTGACAGTCTAGGGCAACCAACAAGCGACGAAGATAATAAAGACACGCTGAAAATAGACGATCTGGAAATAAACGAAAACAGTATGTCTATTCGTTGGAAAGACCAAGAACTCAGCCTTACCTTGACAGAATTTTGGTTGATCGAATCAATGGCGAGGCACCCGGGTCATGTAAAAACGTATGAAAACATGATGCAAATCACTCGGCAGAGTTATGTTGAACGCAATACCATCAACGGCTACATACGAAGAATCAGAAATAAGTTCAAAGAAATAGACCCTTCTTTCAAGAATATTCAAACGGTTTTTGGAGTTGGCTATAAGTGGAACACCGAGGATTAGGCTAACGATTTATGAGCCTATTCTTTGATCCAAAAAATATTCAACTACAGGCAGAGTAATGCGCACTGGTTTTTCGATTCGCACCAAGCTTTTGATGGTTGCTTTATTGCTGTTACTGATTCCGTGGATGTCCTACGTTTATGTGCGCGACATGAAAACGTTTTTGTTAAGCGGACAAGAAAACGCATTGAGTCTAACCTCGCGCGCGGTGGCAACGGTGCTGCACGATCGGCCGGAATTATTCACAGAAGATAACGTTATTAATTCTGGCGACGGTGACGAAAATGATGTGTATGCCGCGCCTCTGCCAGCTTATATTAACCTAAACGGAGATCTGAGCGATTGGGGTGAACAAGTGTCTCAAGCGGTTCGCTACCCAGCAGACGACGAGGAAACCGTGACACTTTCTGAGAACATCATTTCCGTAGACCATGTTCTTGGTTATCGTGGAAACTTCATTTACGCAATGTTTAAAGTGAGTGATGACTCAATTGTCTTTCGTCAACGCGGTTTTTTAAGAGTCGACGCGGCCGATCACATTCGTTTAACCTTGCAAGCGCCCGACCGACCGGAACAACGCTATACCCTTATCGCGCGTGAAAGCGGCCGCATGAGCATCTATCTGATGGATCAGGAATGGCAGTACCCGATCACTGGAAAGCCAAATTACGACATGGCCGCCGAGCTTGGATTGACAGATGATGGCTATAATGTGGAACTAAGAATTCCTCGATTCATGCTTTCATCCGACACCAAATTAAAACTCGCGGTCGCGGATGTCGATGACCCGGAATCGCTCAAAATAGAAGCTCTGATCGCAACCACTCCGAAGAACGAGAATGATAATTTCTCTCGTATCTTGGTTAAATCACCCGAAATTGCAAAAATCCTTAAGGCGCTAGACCGTTCCGACGCTCGGATTTGGGTATTTAACACCGAAAAAAGACCGACGGCGGTTGTCGGTAATATTATCTCTGACCGAGGCTTCGCCCAGACAGTGAGACCGTCGCCTAATGACAATGTATGGAAGACACTGAGCTATTATTATACGTCAACACTGCAGACTATATTTTCGTACATCATCGAACAGCCCACGGCGAATCAGGAAGAGCTCGACAATAGCGTAGAACAACGCAATGATGCGATCATCGAACGTGCGCTCGCAGGTGAAATAGGTACTGACCGACAACCGTCAATTGATCAAAAAGGCTCGATTTTGATGTCAGCACACCCTATTTATTTAGGCGACGAGATCCCTGGTGTAGTCGTTGTGGAGCAAAGCACAAACCAAGTTTTAGGGCAGCAAAAGGAAGTTCTTGAAAACGTGATTAGTGTGACCCTATTAGTGCTGGTGACAGTGGCCACTGCGCTGCTGCTTTTTGCATCGCGCTTGACACTGCGTATACGCAGGCTTCGAAATGCTACCGAGACCGCGATTGATAGAGATGGCCGCATTATTAACCAGCGACTCTTGGCCGAGGCTAAATCTGGGGATGAAATAGGTGACCTATCGCGATCCGTCAGTAATATGCTAGAGCGATTATCCCAATACACCAGTTATTTGCGCGGCCTGCCCGACACGCTGGCACACGAGGTAAGCAACCCTTTGAATGTGGTTAATTCTTCCTTACATAATCTATCCGAAGAAATTCCCGAATCCGTTGACAGCAAATATATGGAGCGGGCCAAGAACGGGGTTAATCGAATCGGTAGCATTCTCCGCAATTTAACTGAAGCGGCTAACCTTGAGCAGGCCCTTCAATCAGAAACACGTGAAGTTGTTGATCTCATTGAATTAATAGAAAGTTACGTTGACGGTTATAGCTTTTCAAACCCGGATCAGAGCTTTAAGATTGTGGTTCACTCTAGGCCACTTCTAGTGGAAATTGCACCCGATTATATTGCTCAAGCTTTAGATAAATTAGTTGACAACGCAATTGACTTTGCGGCCCCGGATACCTCCATCATTTTCAAAGCACGCAGACTCGATAACTTCGCGCAAATCGATATTATCAACCAAGGGTCTCGACTGCCTGAAGGAATGGCCGAACGTATCTTTGAGCCGCTGGTATCGCTCGGAAGAAAAGACGCTCGAAAGATAAGTTTGGGCATGGGGCTGTACATCGTAAAGCTTATTGCCAGTTTTCACGGTGGCGATGTGCTGGCACGCAATTTATTAAGTTCAGATGGCGTAATATTCTCGCTGTCGTTACCAACGTATCACCCTCACACAAATGAATAGACGATTGATAAAACCGATATTCTTTAGAAAAACATTTAGGATTTAGACATGGGAAACAGATTAAGCAAGTTATACACCCGCACCGGCGACGACGGCACTTCAGGCTTAAGCGGCGGAGAACGTATTGCTAAAAATCATGCGCGCATGAATTCAATGGGGTCGGTCGACGAACTTAATAGTGTCATCGGCCTGATGATATGCAAGCTAGAAGATGATGAGTTGAGCGTATTATTCACTTCGATCCAACACGATCTTTTTAATATCGGCGGTGAAATAAGCATGCCTGGGCAAAGTTTCATAAAGGCCGAAAAAATTGAATTACTCGAAAGTAAAATTGATTTGTTTAACGAATCCGTCGAGCCCCTTAAAGACTTCATCTTGCCAGGTGGCAGCGAAGCCGCCTCGGTCTGTCATATGGCACGATCCATAGCGCGAAGAGCGGAAAGAGATGTTGTAACCCTTCATCAAACAGAACCAGTGTGTGATACAACTCGCCAGTATTTAAACCGTTTATCGGATTTACTATTTGTTACCGCCAGAATTATCAATCTCCGTCTTGGTCATAGTGATGTCTTGTGGAAGAAAGAATTAGCCTAAGACCTTTACCCGTGCGTTTCGAAAAACAGCCTCAATAAAAACAGATAAAAACTTATGAGCTCAGAAAATTCAGTATTAAAATCCATCATGCAAATGAATCTCGTGGTAAAAATTGCTATCGGAATTACGCTCGGCGCGATAATAGGCGGATTTTTTCCCGACTTAGGAAACTCCGCTTCAATACTAGGTTCCTTGTTTGTTTCGGCACTTAAAGCGCTCGCTCCTGTTCTAATCTTCTTGTTAGTAATTGCCTCGCTGGCTACCCACCGGCAAGGACAACAGAGTCATATGCGCCCAATTCTGGTGTTATATCTAATTGGAACCTTAACCGCCGCAACCACCGCGGTTATGCTGAGTTTTCTGTTTCCAACCAGCTTAACATTGGTGGGCGCCGAGGCGTCTACAACGGCGCCTCAAGGCGTGGGTGAAGTGCTCAGCACCCTACTGTTCAAAATCGTCGACAACCCTATTAACGCGCTACTACAGGCTAATTATGTTGGTATTCTTGCATGGGCGATCGGCCTTGGAATTCTACTTCGCAAAGCTAATCAATCGACCAAATCGGTGCTTGAGGATTTAAGTGGCGCAGTGGTAGGTTTGGTTCAATTAGTGATACAGCTGGCGCCAATAGGAATTTTTGGATTGGTAGCAGGCACCATCGCAGCTACTGGCTTTGATGCATTGGCGGAATATCTTCACCTACTTTCCCTACTCGTAGGTACGATGCTAATCATTGCACTACTGGTTAACCCGATAATTGTCTACTTAATGACAAAAACCAATCCCTACCCTTTGATTCTAACCTGCTTGCGAGAAAGTGGCATTACCGCCTTTTTCACACGCAGTTCGGCCGCGAATATTCCAGTTAATATGGCCCTTTGTGAAAAGTTAGATTTAGACGAAGACACTTACTCAGTGTCCATACCACTCGGTGCCACTATCAATATGGCTGGGGCAGCAATTACCATTACGGTTATGACCATGGCAGCGGTAAATACACTTGGAATCGATGTCGATATAAGCACCGCTCTATTATTGTGCGTAATCGCGAGCATATCGGCCTGCGGCTCTTCAGGCGTAGCTGGTGGCTCATTGTTACTAATTCCATTAGCATGTAGCTTGTTCAACATACCCAATGACGTTGCTATGCAGGTGGTGGGAGTTGGTTTTATTATCGGCGTCGTACAAGACTCGGCTGAAACAGCCTTAAATAGTTCAACCGACGTGGTTTTTACTGCAGCGGCCTGTCGATCAGCCTAACAATAACAAAGGCTAGTATAAATAGGGAAGCAGTCGTTTGGTACGCTGCTTCCAAGAGGCATATTGTTCTCCAAATCGACCCTCCAGGAAATCATCTTCACTTTTTGATTGTCGTTCTAAGGCAAGCAAGTTGAGTAATAACACTAAGATTGTCGGCATCGAAGGGATTAGTAAAAACAGACCGATTGAAAAAATGGCATCGCCTAAATACATTGGGTGGCGAATTAAGCGATACAGCCCCCTTTTAGTCTCTAAGACCAGAGGTGATTCGATATTGCTATTATGGCGCTTTAGTTGAACGAAATGATAAAGTGTTCCCAAGCCGCCGAGAATTACCAAACCCTGAGCAATGCGCCGAGACGATTCGAACCAAGGATTCAAATCAAAAATCACTGATAGAAACAAAGCACTTATAAGCGCAACAGCCGTTAATACCTTTATTAGCCACCATAGAATATCGGGGCGATCTACCGATATTTTTTGCGTCGCTTTCTCGATGTCAGGTGATTTCAAGGTGTACTTATATCGATTCCAAGAATATGAGGGAACTTAACGATCACGGCAAACGCAAAAATATCGTATACCGCGTGTCCCACCATCACAAGCACAATGCTGTTTGAGCAATAAAAGGCAATACCGAACAACATACCGAGAACGAAGGTCAGCAAAACATAGGTCTTAGTCATAAAATGCAACAAACCAAAAACCAGTGACGCGATAACGATACCCAAAAAAGGCCCAGCGCTACTGACCAAGAATGATTGCAACACCCCTCGAATTAACAACTCTTCGCCGACACCCGCCAGTACAGACACGATAATAATTTGAGGCCAAGTAAAATTCTTAAAAAGTTGATGTAAGGTCGATAGCAATTCATGCATAGATTCTGATTTTGTCCACGGCGAGCACGAAACAAAATAGCTCATTAGATAAATCACCATCCCAAGCAACACACCAAGTGGTAAGGCAAGCCATCCATATCGCCCAAGCCATTGCCAAGGCGCACTAATAAAAGAAAAGAGCACACCAATGATCAATATCAGCATGGCCGATGGTAATACTTCGCGGAAACGAACAGGACCTTGAATTTGAATCATTCTGTTGGCTCAATCCATATTAGAGAGGCCATTCGCCCACATTGACCATCACGGCGATAAGAGTAAAACCGGCTCTCATCGGAGTGTGTGCAGGTCTTA
>CAYQVT010000045.1:0-19951 GCA_964420885.1 uncultured Gammaproteobacteria bacterium | reverse complement strand
CGCGGCGGCAGCGGGAATTGCCTGTTTTGATGCTTACCAAGAAGAAGGAACCTTCGAGCAGGCCAGAGCATTGGAAGACGACTTTGCTGACTTATTGCATAGCTTTGCGGATCATGAGAAAGTCATAGACGTGCGCAACTTTGGCCTTATGGGCGCGATAGAATTAGCCGCGCGCGATGGCGCGCCCGGTGTACGCGGGCTCGAAACTCATAAACGTTGCTTTCACGAGCAAAAGATTGTGCTTAGAAATGGCATGGACATACTCCAGTTTTCTCCCTTTCTTAATTCCGATATAAATGATTTAAGTCGAGCATTTGACGGCGTACGTAAAGTGATAGACACAATCGAATAAAAAGCTAAGCAGAACAAGACGCTAAAACTCCGAGGAACATTATGAGTACTAAACTCAAAGAGATCGCTGCCACTACCACCATTGGCCATTTTATCAATGGTCAACATGTTGACGACGACAATCGTCCGCAAGATGTGACCAACCCAGCAACAGGTCGAGTTTCACGTGAGGTAGCCATGGCCACCGCAGCGACGGTTGAAGACGCGGTAGCGGCAGCCGAGGCGGCCTTTCCTGCGTGGCGGAATACTCCCCCCGCAAAGCGGGCTCAAGTGATGTACAAATATAAACAATTGCTCGAGGAACATGCTCATGAGGTTGCTGCCGCCATTACCAGTGAACACGGCAAAGTGATCGATGATGCCCTAGGTGAATTCCAACGTGGCGTTGAAGTGGTTGAGTATGCTTGTGGCATCCCGGAATTGCTCAAAGGCGACTATTCAAAGAATATTGGCCCTGGAATCGACAGTTGGTCAGAGCATCAACCGCTCGGCGTGGTTGCCGGTATTACACCGTTTAATTTTCCCGCCATGGTACCGATGTGGATGTTTCCAATGGCGATAGCTTGCGGTAATACCTTCGTATTAAAGCCTTCGGAAAAGGACCCATCTGCCCCACTAATGTGTGCGCAACTGCTTAAACAAGCCGGTTTAACAGACGGCGTATTTAACTTAGTAAACGGCGATAAAGAAGCAGTTGATACGCTATTAAACGACCAACGCGTGCAAGCCGTTAGCTTCGTTGGTTCCACCTCTATCGCCGAGTACATTTACTCGACAGGCACCGCCAATGGCAAACGAGTGCAAGCGCTAGGAGGCGCTAAAAATCATGCAATTGTCATGCCCGATGCAGATATAGAGAATGCAGTAAGTGCCCTAGTTGGAGCGGCATTCGGCTCTTGTGGCGAACGCTGCATGGCCATTTCGGTAGTTGTCTGTGTAGGTGATGAGACGGCCGATAAGGTTGTCGCGGGAGTCAAACAGCGCGTTGACACCATGAAAATTGGCAATGGTACCGACGCCAGCAACGACATGGGACCGTTGGTAACAAAGGCGCACCACGAAAAGGTGCGATCTTATGTTGATCTTGGCGTGGAAGAAGGCGCTGAATTGATCATAGACGGTCGCGACCTAGTAGTAGAAGGACACGAAGAGGGATACTTTCTAGGCCCATGTTTGTTTGATCGCGTCGGTGAAAACATGCGTATCTATCAAGAAGAAATTTTTGGCCCGGTGTTATGTATCGTACGTGCGGAATCGGAAGAGCAAGCCATGAAATTGATAGACGATCACGAATATGGCAATGGCACCTGCATTTTTACCAGAGACGGTGAAGCAGCTCGGTATTTCTCGGACAATATTAAGGTAGGCATGGTCGGTATTAATGTTCCCTTGCCGGTTCCTGTTTCCTATCACAGCTTCGGTGGATGGAAGCGTTCGTTATTCGGCGACCTGTATGCGTATGGCCCAGATAGTATTCGCTTTTACACACGACGCAAAACAATTACTCAACGCTGGCCATCTGGTGGAGTCCGTGAGAACGCTAAGTTCTCTTTTCCGAGTTATCAGTAAATGGTCTGGATTATGTCGCCAGGTACTAAACAACTAAAACGAAAATAGAATTTTTACACTGACACGATTAAAAACCTTCTTTAGAAGCCGAAGCGGTGCCTTAAGCACTAAAACCAAAAGGGGCTGACTCGACTGAAAACCGAATAGCTTTACAGAGTAAAAGCAGACGATCCTCTATTTAAGAACGAGGGTACTGGATCTAAAAGAATTTCAACGCAAATTGAGGCTTTTGGTGGCAAAAAAAATCAGCCTAAGCGGCTGATTTTGTTCTATAACAATTGGTAGCTATGACTGGACTTGAACCAGTGACCCCAGCATTATGAATGCTGTGCTCTAACCAACTGAGCTACATAGCCATATTCCAAATTGTCAATTCAAAATAATCACTCATGCCGAGTAATTTTTAAGAGGCGTGAAGATACAGTTGGCCGACTCTAGAGTCAATAGTATTGCGGGATTTATAGCCAAGTTTTTACAGTTATGTAGAGCTCCATATTGATGCAGAAGTGATCTCTAGAGCTTCTTTTCTCAGCGAATTTTCAGGGTTAAAACACCCAAGCTAGCAATCAAGACGGGTAGCGAAAATATCATGAAATTGATCTCTATTGAAACGCCACCTGCTATCAAATAGCCAGCGATTGCAGGTCCAAAAACCGCGCCTAAGCGCCCTAGACCGATCGCCCAACCGACACCGGTACTTCGAATGTCGCTGGCGTATAGCTTGGCAGCTAGCGCGTACAAACCTGTAAACCCTCCCTGTATTAACAGACCAATACTGGTAACCACGATTAATATGCCTGTTTCTTTTCCATTAAAAAACCCATATCCGAGCATCAAAAGTGCCGCAAGTAGAAGATAAGCAGACACTAAAATTGATAGGCGCCACCTGGCCGCCATCGCCCCTAATAGGAAAATGCCGACTACGCCTCCTAAATTGAAGAACGTAAACGCTTGCCGCCCAAAAGCAGGCTCATAACCTTCATTAACCAAACTCTTAGGAAGCCAACTCAAAAAATAGTATAGAGTGAAGACCGCAAACATGAAACTGCACCACAACGTGATCGTTCTCAAGCGGTAGCGTGGGTGGAACAATGCGCGAATATTAGCGGCGACACCTTGGGATTCTTTGGTCTCCGATATAGGTAGATTGGGCAATTCCGAAACTGAAAAACGCCTAAGAATATCATTGACTCTCTGCAAGGCGTGTTCTGGCTTGCGATTACATAAAAATTGCAGAGACTCAGGTAACAAAAAATACGCTATTAACCAAAATATAAGCGTTGTCATACCACCGGCGATAAACATACTACGCCAACCGTATTCGGGGACCAAATAGCCGCCAACAATTCCTGTAAACATGGCGCCCAATGGATATCCAGCCGTTACTATCGCAACCGAAAGCGCTCGAAATCGTTCAGAACTGTATTCAGACGCCAACGTCGCTTGACTGGCTAACATCGCGCCCGCTCCCAACCCACTAATAAATCGCAACACCACTAAAGCGGCAATACCGTGAACATAGGCCGTTAACAACACAGAGACACCTACAACCGCAAGGCTTAGTAAAATTACCTTACGCCTTCCAAAAACGTCAGAAAGAGACGCCAGAAACATGGCTCCTAGCATCATTCCCGCAAGTGAGAAACTAAAGACCAAGCCCAATTTATCGTCGCTTAGCCTCATTTCACTGCCGACATCGTTCGCCACCACGGCCATCGCCGTAATATCGAAACCGTCCAGCATATTGATTGCGAAGCAGATTCCAATTACTAAGGCCTGCTGAAAGCTTAACGCGCGATTGTCGAAAAAATTAGCCAGATTGAAAGGTTGAGTCGATTGAGGAGTCACTGGGCTTACTAAGATTTAGCGATTCGTAAAGTATGCAGTGAAGTGTATTCCATTAAGCCGTAGGAGCCAAACTCGACACCGATTCCGGATTGTTTAATGCCTCCGAAAGGAGCATCGGGTTGTAAATCACCATGCTCGTTTACCCAAGCAATACCGCATTCGAGTTGCAATACTAAGTCTGTAGCGCGTTGTGTATCCGCAGACAAGATAGACCCACCGAGGCTGCAAGAATTTTTATTCGCTCTCGCTATTACTTCATCAACGTCGGAGTATTTAATCACTGGAATGACGGGGCCAAACTGTTCTTCGTCCACCAACCTAGTCCCATCAGTTAGACCGGTAACTACGGTAGGTTTGAAGAAATTAGAATCCTCAAGCTATTTAAACGTGAAGGTAATTGACATAGCCTTTGGCTCGGGCTTTAGCAGCATTGAATATTTTAATCGATGTTTCAAACGGCAATATCATCTGGCGCCAACCCAATATCGTAATAAATGTATTGAGCAGACCTAAGTGCCGGGGGCTTTAGTATTCAGTGAGCTTGAACAGCTTCGTCTTCCGAGTCCTTGTTCGCGAGAGAGCTTAGTTTCCTAATACGCACTTTTACGTCATATTCGTAGTCATCGACAGAAACCAGCTTATCTTCCGTAATAATGGGTCTAAATCGTAAATTTTTGGCCGCATTCTTAGCGTGAATCCGCATACCCATTGGAATATTGACATCGGGCTGACGGCTTACACCGCCAACTGAGCCGTTAGTTTTCAAGTCAAGAAGCATTGGCACGATTTGATATGAACGACCATAGGCTAATGGATCTCGTTCGACCGACAGTTTAAAGGCGGGTAGTTTTACGGGCTCCGAAAAACTTTCTACGAGTGGATGTGAGTTAGGCAGATGCTGGGCACTTTTTATCGCCAGCTGGTAATAAGTATTGGCATCAAAATGACTCCCATATAGAAGATGAAGATCACCAATACCGATTAAAGCTTGTATCGTGCCTTCAAAATCCAATGCCTCCCTAGCTCTAGCGTAGGCGAGTCTAAGGTAGCGGTTGCTTTGGCCAAATGAATTGTCTATCGCGTGACGCGTGTCATGTTTATCTAAATCTGTATGGCTTTTTTTGCGCGCATTCACATAGACTTCTGCATCTATATTTCGCCTAACTCGCGCCTTAAGGTAATGCGCGTAAGCCACATCACCATAGGGTAAGGCCAACTCGTGATATGGCGTTTCAGCATAGCGCCGAATAGAGTAGCTATAATATCGAATGGCCTTATTTAGTCCTATCAAACTAGCCTCTGTCACAACTGGCGTCATCAAAAATTGATCTAGGTAGTAATTACCCAGTTGTATAATCATATCGAAAGAATAAGTATCCTCGGGAACTGAACTATCAAGCCAAATCAATCTTTTGAGATGTTTCTCAGCGTCTTTGCTATTGCCAATCGCCAAGCTCATGCCAAAGAGTTCACGCAGCACTGGGCGCTGCTCTAGGCTATTTACCCCATTGTTAATTTTGGCATTGTGCAAGGCGTTGGCAAACATCTTGCGTGCCTCGTCTAATCTTCCAACTTTTAACAATGATCGAGCGTAAGCCAAATACAGTTCACCAAACTGCTCATTGAACGCGTCTTCCGACTCTGCTAACTCTTGAATCGCACGAAACTGGCGATCCAATGTGTCTTTAAACTCCAGGTTTCGATCCACCGATTGCTTTAACTGAATGGCCGGCTTAATCGGCGGTAGAGTTTCAACAGCAGCAATCGCTGCGACTTCTATTTCCTTCTTTTCTTCAACAAATGTGGGTGCTGCTTCGTCCTTTACTTTCTCCTTCTCGTCAATTACAAGCTGTTGAACTGGCTGTTGTGTTTGCTTCGCGGGCTCGTCGGCGGAACTCGGCGGCTCACTTACGATTTCAGCCGATTCTGATGACTTTAGGCTTTTGACCTCTTTGCCTTCGGTATTAACCGACCAACCATTCGCTTGAGCTTGGGCAATTCCGGCGATAGACAATAGCGTTACGACGAGTACCCCGCTCAAGCCGCGCCGCAGCATGGTCGGCGCATCAGCCGTAGACGAAATTTTATTGTCTAAAATCATTGATTAACCAATTTAATTTTATTATCCCACTACTCTAACATTAGTTTTGATAGTAAAAAAATAGGTTTCAACACTAAATATGTTCGGTCGCATAGGTTTTTTCGCTTTTAAGCGCGCATCTAATTCAATCGACCGCTTATGGTGGGTAAAGTCACTATTCATTTTTAATAGATTTAGGCAGATATTCTTGAGCGCATGGAGGTGTTTTAAAAGGCTAAATCTTTGGTGCTTATGGCTAAAATGTAGCGTCATTGTTGACTTTCGGGTTTCAACAATCAAATTAAAAAAGAAATTTTATAAAAAAAACAACAAATTTGAATCCAAACATCTGTTCTTCGCATCTTAGTTTACATAAGCGGCCATTCGCTGGCCGCGTAAGGTTTTAATTTAATCAGTTTGAATGACCATGAATGAGTCATGGAAAACGAGGAGTAAATAGATATGCGTAACAAATTAATATCAACCGCGTTGATCGCAGCAATTCTTTCAATAGCAGCCGTTGGAGGCACCGCCTCTGCAAAAGACAAAAAAGCGTATTACTTGTATGGAGACGCTCGGCCCGGCAGCAAATTTAAGCAGAAGCTGTTTCGTGACGTAGTACCATTCGACAAATCTTACAACGAAATGTCTACCGGTCTGAAAGCTCGGGTAAAAGACGCTTACGGCGGCTTGAAAGACTCAGAGCACCCACCGTTTCCTTCAGAAGGTAGTCAAGCGATATATCGCCCCTTATTCAAAGCTAATCGAGATCTATTGGCTGAAGGCGACGTCTTAGCGATTGCCGTCGTCAGTGCGACGGGGCAAGCGAAAAAGGTCACCGTTTATAAAGCACCTTCTTCGAACATCGCGACCATGCTCAACTATATCATCGGCAATACTAAATTTGATCCGGCCACTTGCGATGGCGAGCCTTGCGAAATGGAATACCTATTTGAAAATAGAATCGACATTAAGCCGAGTTCGGCAAGATAGATCACCCGTCAAGATCTCCCCCACGCCATTATCGGCTTGACCTTTATACGGTGAATGAAGCCCTGAATGCTCAGGGTTTCATCTCGCCTAGACTAATTTAATAATTAGTGTACTCCTCTCCTCCATCTTCTTGTTTCACTTCTCGCTGAAAGAATCGAGCAATGCGGTTACTCAAGCGGTCTGTTCGTTGTTGAATAAAGCGCTTTTCTTGCTGCCGATTCATCGCGATAGCATTAATGGCGTCGTCTTCTTCCGCCTGCCAACGAGCGACGCTACCAGCGATCGCCTCCATTATTTCAGGCTTCCGATCAAATAAGGCGTGCAGTGATTCACTGCTAATCTCCCAAACAGCACACTCCTCCTTAGCCCTAATGGTTGTCTTTTGAGGGCTACCAGTCAGTAATGCCATCAAGCCCAGAGTCTCTGATTCTCCCACACTGGCCATCAAGGTTTCATTGTCTTTCTCGTCGACCTCGTACACATCGGCAGAACCGGAGGCGATTAAGAACATCGATGAACGCTTAGAGCCAGCACGTATGATTTTCTCCGGCGGACCAATAATATGTAAGTTCGCTCCACGCGCAAGTTCCTCCATATCTTTTGGCGTCATACCTTCAAACATCGGCACTTGATTAAAACGTTCTACCAAAGTTCGCCACGTGGCATCGTCATAGGCCGAATCTGGTAAGCTACGTTTGGCTTCTTCGCCACTGATAAAATTAAGCTTGCGCTGCTGTGCAAAACGTATGCCTTTACGCGCGAAGCGATACCATATCGCATTTATCAGTTCGTCGCTCGCAACCCACCAATCATCAAAATGCCGCACGTAAAAATGCAATTTGTATTGCATTCCCGTTTCGTCGCTGTCGTAATGGCAGGCGAATTGCCACGGATGTGGAACGATATGTGGGCACTCTTTCATCGCCGCTTCACATTGATCGATCACGACTCTAGGCGGAACATTGTATTCAACTCGAATAAATGACACTCGCCGAGTCAGTGCGCGTGGTCTATCTAAGTTACGAATCCTACTTGCGGCCAGCTTGGTATTTGGAACAACAACGTTATTGTTATCCATATCCAAGTAGGTAATGCTGCGCCAATCAATTTCCTTAACGTAACCCCATTCGTCATTCAGCTGAATAAGATCACCTTTTTCAAACGGCGCATTAATATTGATTGCAAGCCCGGCAAATACTTCGTCAAATTGAGCTCGTGCAGAATAGGCAATGACCAATAACACCGCGCCCGAGGCAGTAATCAAACCGATAATCGACTGTTTATAAACAAGGCCTACTATCAGAATGATGGCAGACAAGTACAACAGCCCAGTCACTAGATACTGAATTAGAAGCGGCACTTTGGAGTCGCCTTCTATGGTTAGTCGGCGGGTATAAACGAAATGCTTAACCAGTGCGTTGCAGAAATAAGCCACACTTAGCCAAAACAAAGCACCATTTAGTTTCTCGAGCTGATTTAGATCTAGCCAGCCCAAGAACTCTATTTTCATGAGTTCTTGGGCAATCGTCAGATCAAACATCGCATAGCTTAAACCGAAGGTAA
Organism: uncultured Gammaproteobacteria bacterium; assembly: GCA_964420885.1. Lineage (GTDB taxonomy): Bacteria > Pseudomonadota > Gammaproteobacteria > Arenicellales > Arenicellaceae > Arenicella. The sequence goes on along the minus strand of CAYQVT010000045.1, from coordinate 11,547 downwards.
AAACCGCCATTAAGCCTAATAAATTAGTGTATCGGTCACTGACAAATAGGCGCTGAATCATCAACGCCCAAAATACAATGGCTAGAATTCCTAGGAACAAAAATTTTGTCGATAGCATACCCAAAGCACCTTCTTGCTACGTATTTGAACACAGATTTTAACTGTCACAAGGGCTGCAACCTTCCAGCTCTAATCAGGCGAAAAGTACTCCTCCGTCGCACCCGAGTCAATCGAATTATCGATAGTTTGCACGAAGATTTTTTAATAGTTTCAAGACGCCTGCCTGCAAGTCTGATCGATCGTGTCCATTCGGTAGCAAAAGCAAATACGGGGTTAACATGAGCACGCGATACCTAAATAAAACTGTGATATGTCTAGCGACTAAAAAGATGTTGCCTGATCATGTTAACCTTAATACACGAGTGTAGGCGAATAAGCTTCGACGGCGTTGTAGAGTTTGGGCTCAAGAAACAAATACCATGCGGTATCGACGGGGTGCAACTGCATCAAAGTTTCGTGGTCAGATATTTTGACAAACATATACATCACTATAAGCTTCGAGAACGGCTGGGGCTAGATTTTCCTCAAAAACTGCCTAAAAAAGGCTAACACTTTTAGCGTCGAATTATGCAAAAAATATTTATTAGCGCAGAAGAGCTTCTGCGGGATTCGTTCAAGCTCGCCAAACACGTCCTTGAGAGTGATTTCAACCCTGACTTTATTGTTGGTGTGTGGCGTGGCGGTGCGCCAGTTGGCATAGCGATTCAAGAATATCTGGATTTCGTCGGTGTCAAAACAGATCATATTGCCATACGTACTTCTTCATACACGGGAATCGATCAGCAACAAAAAACGGTCAGCGTACATGGTTTAGATTATCTAGTCGCCAATATAAATGTCGACAATAATGTTTTGCTGGTGGACGACGTATTTGATTCGGGCCGCAGTATTGACGCCATATTAAGCAGTCTGAAAAGCTCGGCTCGACGTAATATGCCAAAAAACATTAAAATTGCCTGCCCTTGGTATAAGCCGAGCCGAAATATCACAAGTCGAACCCCTGATTTTTACATTAACAAGACCGATGATTGGTTGGTGTTTCCACATGAACTAACAGGTTTGTCGGTGGCAGAATTAGCCGAAGGCAAGCCGTATATTGCGGATTTGTTACCGTAACCACAGCTTATTCTTAATATCAGCCAGTTAGCTCCCTCCATAGTACGGGTGACTTACTAACATTTCTTCGTTTTTAAAGTATACGTCGCGATCCGAATCGTAAGCTGTGGGTTATCGTCTCGAACCGGAATCATAATCGAAGACTTAAAAAACGCTTAACAACACTAAAAAATCACTATTTGAGAATCGGGGCGAAGAATCGAACGGTAGTCAAAAATAGCAAGGCGACACCAGATCAAAGGTTGAACACTTTTCGAAAATCAAATTTTCCGTCATCGTCCAGCATAGCGGCACGATAGCGGCGCATGCCCTTTATCCATCGAGACGGGTCATTTGCACGGTTTTGATAAAAACCAGCCACTTCTTGATGTGGCAGAATCATAAAGGTTTCGTTTTCAATACCTTTGACCACGGTTGCGGCACAGTCTTCTGGAGTGATCACACCTTCCATTTTTTTTCCGCGTTCGTCGTCAGATACTGCGAGAATATTAGTGTTGACATATTGAGGACAGATGACTGACACCTTAATTCCGTCATCGCCATGACCAATTGCTAACGATTCAGCAAGAGAAACGGCCGCATGTTTTGTGGCGCTGTAGGCCGCATCGGCTATTTGTACTAATAAGCCAGCTGCGGATGCCGTATTAACCAAGTACCCGTCGCCGCGTTCAACCATCTTTGGCAATAGAGCTCGGGAGGCCCAAACGTGAGACATGACGTGCAGCTCCCAGTTTTTCTGCCAAACATCGTCGCTTGCCGAGGCTACATGATCTGGCTCCCCAACGCCGAAACCCGCATTGGAGACAAATAAGTCTATATCACCGAGTTGTGCTTGAGAGTCGCTAATCAGGCGCTGGATCTCGCTTTCGCGACTTACATCGCACGCAATCGCTAGCCCGCCTATATCCGAGGCAACTTTTTGCGCTGCTTCAAGGTTTAAATCAGAGACAACCACTTTGGCCCCCTTTTCAGCAAGAGCACGACAAAGCGCCGAACCAATGCCACCTGCACCGCCTGTTACGACGGCTACTTTATTATCTAATTTCATGTCGTCTTTATATCACCAAAGATGTGACGTTTATAGCAGAACACATTTCCTCAACAAGTTAGACGCTATCCTCTCTCATGTGAGAAATACGGAACAACAAGATAGAACTAAAGTGGTTGTCTACGGCGGCAATGGCTTTGTTGGTACACACGTTGCTAAAGCCTTGCTTGAGCACGACGTGTGCGCAGTTTGCTTGAGTCGCAGCGGCCATAAGCCGCTTCACCTTAAAGATCAAAAATGGAGCGAATCAGTTCGGTGGTGTAAAGGGGATGCTAGCTCACCGGACACTAAGTTATTAATGCGTTTAGACGGTCTTGTTACGTTAGTGGGGTCACCACCCTTGCCCACACTTTCCAAGGAGGCCTATGAGGAACAGGTTTTTCTCAATGGCACAACCAACGCCAACGCCATTCGAGAAGCCGGCGAAGCTGGCATTAAACGCGTAGTGCTTGTTGGCGCGCAGATTCCTTTTATGCTTAGTAGCGATCGATTTGGATACGCTAAAGGAAAAAACAAAGCAATGGAGGCGGCCAAAGAGTTCTCTACCTTATCGAAAGAACATCGTGCGATTGTCATTCAACCAGGCATCATCTTCGGTCGACGTTTTTTAAAAAGTGGAAAATCAGTCCCGTTAGGCATCTTTTTTAAGCCATTTTCATGGCTTATGCCTTGGCAATTTGTCTGTGTGGATAAAGTGGCTAAACGAATCGCCAAAGAGATGCTATGTACTGATCCAAATAAGGATCAGTTTATAGTAATCAAAAATAGTCAAATCTAAACTTTTAGTCTCAAAATTTACTTAACCTGATAGCACACTCAGGTGTACACTCGTGTTCATATAACTACTAGCAAAACCACCACGAGGAAATCCATGGACACTAAAGCCGCTGTTGCTTTCGCCGCTGGCGAACCACTGAGTATTGAAACGGTACAACTTGATGGCCCACAAGTCGGTGAAGTTTTAATTGAAGTTATGGCAACTGGCATTTGCCATACCGACGCATTTACCTTATCCGGTGATGATCCCGAAGGGGAATTCCCTGCAATCCTCGGTCATGAAGGTGCCGGTATTGTGCGAGAAGTAGGTGCTGGCGTGACATCGTTAAAACCAGGCGATCACGTAATTCCTTTATACACCCCAGAATGCCGCGAATGCGATTACTGTTTGCATCCGAAAACCAATCTTTGCCAAGCGATTCGTTCTACACAAGGTCAGGGATTAATGCCTGACGGTACCTCTCGATTCTCGTTTCAAGGTAAGCCCTTACTTCATTATATGGGCTGCTCGACATTCGCAAATTTCACCGTACTGCCCGAAATTGCCTTAGCCAAAGTTCGCCAAGATGCGCCGTTCGACAAAATTTGTTACATCGGCTGTGGTGTCACCACTGGCGTTGGCGCGGTGGTTTTTGACGCCAAGGTTGAACCGGGTTCAAACGTTGTAGTATTTGGTTTAGGCGGAATCGGTTTAAACGTAATCCAAGGAGCAAGAATGGTCGGTGCTGATAAAATTATTGGCATCGACATTAATGAAAGCAAGGTGGATACCGCCAAAGCGTTTGGCATGACCGACTTCATTAACCCAAAGAATGTAGATGACTTAATCGAAGCCATCTCAGACTTGACCAATGGCGGAGCTGATTATTCGTTTGAATGCATCGGTAATGTCAACACGATGCGTCAGGCATTAGAATGCGCGCATAAAGGCTGGGGAGAGAGCATTATCATTGGTGTTGCAGGCGCGGGACAAGAAATCTCAACTCGTCCATTTCAGTTAGTGACAGGTCGAGTATGGCGAGGCACGGCGTTTGGCGGCGCCAGAGGCCGGTCCGACGTGCCGAAAATTGTGGATTGGTATATGGATGGGAAGATCAATATCGACGACCTAATTACGCATAAGATGCCGCTTGATAATATCAACGACGCATTCGATTTGATGCATGCCGGGAAAAGCATACGCAGTGTGGTCGAATATTAGCGGGCAGAATTACAAAGAACTGTAAGTTTCAATTAAAAAGGTTGCATCGATCTATGTCGATACAACCTTTTTTGTTTTTTTCTGCAGTTTACTCCGGGCACCCCGCTCCTTTTCTTTGGCCGCTTTCGTCGGTGAAATCTCTCCAGTGAACCCAACCATTTGGGCACAAAAACCCCCACTCCCGCTCTTTGGGAAAAGTGAAGAACAGTGTCAATGCAAATCGACTTTCAATGTGCAGTCGGTGGGCGTATCTGGCGCTGCGATACTTCGGAATAAGCGGCCAAAGGCGTGACTCGCCTTTGGGGGTTATTTCACGAACGTGCCCCCAAAGAACGACGCCAATACTACGCCAAGGATGGTCGTGCAAAGCTCGGTCGTCATCACTGCCATCGTAGCGGTGTAAATAAAGGTTGTGGTGACCTGCCTTACGCCTGAGATGCCATCGCCTCATATAATTCTCACCGATGACTTCGTCAGGCCGTCGCCACTTGATGTTAATCATTGCGCATTATTTTTGCGTATCAATCCACCTGGTAATCTTGCGGTCTAGCATGCTTAGCGGTAATGCACCTCCTCCGAGTATTGCATCATGAAACGCTTTGATATTGAATTTATCACCTAATTCGGTTTCAGCTTTCTTACGCAAACGTTGAATATCTATCATACCAACCTTGTAAGACGTCGCTTGACCAGGCCAAACCATATAACGTCGAATTTCGGTACGGATTGTCTCAAGCGGTGCCGGGGAGTTCTCAGAGAAAAAATCAATGGCTTGCTGTTCGCTCCATTTTTTACTGTGCATACCGCTGTCAACAACTAAACGTATCGCGCGCCATATCTCACTGCCTAAACGGCCAAAATCGGAATGCAAATCTGTGAACGTATTAGGCATCTCTTTAGCCAGCTTCTCGGAATACAATGCCCAGCCTTCCGAATATGCGGTGAAGCGAGCTTGTGTTCTGAACGTCGGAACGCCGGTCAACTCTTGGGCAATGGCGATTTGCATGTGATGGCCAGGCAAGCCTTCATGATAGGCGATTACCTCGAGCTCATTTTTCGGCATGGTGCTCATATCCGAAAGATGAGCATAATAGATTCCTGGGCGAGAACCGTCTGGGGTTCCTGGAAAGTAGTGCTGCGGTGCACCATCTTGCTCACGGAATGACTCAACCCGTTTCACTACTAAATCACCTTTAGGTAATATGCCAAAATAATTTGGTAGTTCCTTCTTAATATTCTCAATTGCCGCCGTCGCGTCGTCGATATAACCCTGACGACCTTCATCGGTATTCGGAAAATAGAATTTTTCGTCTTCACGACTGTCCCGTATATAGGCGAAGAATTCTTGTAAACTGCCGTCAAATCCAGACTCCTCTTTAAGCGCTTCCATCTCAGCACGTAGACGTTTCACTTCGCTCAATCCAAGTTCATGAATCTGGTCAGCAGTCATGTCGGTTGTTGTCATGGCGTTCAAACGATAGGCGTAATATTCATCGCCATTCGGGTTTGCGTGAACGCCTTGCGACTGTTCTGAGGTGTTATCAATATCGCTTTCAACAAAGGCAATGAGATTTTCGTATGCCGGTGCGAAGTTCTCTTTAAGCGCAGTTTTAACGCCAACCAATAGCTCATCACCTTGCTCTTTAGAGATTGACTCAGCCTCAAGCAAGACTTTAATTTTTGCGCCCGCATCGGCTAACAACGATGACTCCGATTCGGAGTCAGTAAATGGCGCGCCAGTGACAATAGAACGAGCCTCTTCAAGTACCACTTCATAGGCAAAGCGTGGTGGTCTAATTCCTTCAGAAGCGTTCAATTTGGCACGATCAACGAGTTGATTCATGGCTCTTCCCAACTCACTCAAACGCGATACATAAGCCTGCATATCTTCTAAGGTTTCAACCTTATGATAGCTGATCATAAAAGTGGGGAAGTACGAATGCACACCATTCATTTGGTTAAAAATGTAATTACTACGCCGAAACTTGGAACCTTTTTCAGCGAGGTTATATTGATACTCCCATAGGTCGTAAGATAGTTTGGCGTCTTCGTTCAGCTCTTCATAATCAAAATTATCCTTCATCTCAACAACAGAATTGCGCTTCCATTCGAGCTGCTTTGCTTCAGCTTCTTCACTTAAATCGTCAATTTCTCCGTAGCGATCTTTGCGGCCTAAGGCGGTCAATGACATCGGGCTCATCATCAATTCCATTTCATAATGTTGTTCAAACCATTCGTTCAGCTCTTCACTTGGAGTCTGCTCGGCTGGCTCAACAGCGGCGGTTTCGACGTTCTGAGCAGGGGCCGGCGCACCTGATGAAACGTCGGTCTGATTAGATGAACTGCTTTGATCAGCAGAACGATCGCCGCAAGCAGCGAGAGACAGGCCAATAGCGATGGCAATAAGAAGTTGGCGCATGGGTTTCCTCATGATTAATTAGTGTCCACTATAAATCGTGGCTATTTTTATGTTAGTTAACGCAATCTATTGTTCAAAAACTATTCAGGTTTTCTTGAGTTGCATTTGATATAGGGCTTGATATTGGTTTGCGAGTTTTTCTCGACCCGGAATTGATAACAGACTTTCACTCAGCAATTTGAGCGCGCGAATTATGCGTTTATTATCGTCGCTTTCTTGGTGAAACTTGTGAAGCATGTTCACAACCTGAGAATACTGGCCTGTTTCAAACAGAGTATTGGCGACGAAAAGACGCTGTTCATGATCTTTAATCACAAATTTAGGCTGTCGCCTTTTTAATTGCAAGTAAGCAGTGGCCAATTTATCTGTTTCACCCGCCGATTCGAGTTTGTTGGCGTAGTCGTTAAACATGACTTTGGCTTTGTCATTTGGACCTGACACGCAGATTAAGCTAAATGCACGCGACCAATCCCACAAAGTTGCACCTGGTTGTTTCAATTGCTTGCTCGCGAGGTCTCCGGCATTTTGGTACTCGCCCGCTTTGATCAACACCTCTAGCTGCGATTTAATCCTGTCTATCTCAGGTCTAGCGACACTGCTCCTGCCTTCTATACTTGTTTTGAATCCCAAAGCTTGCTGATTTTGATAGACCAAATACCCCATGATATGGAAGATCACCACGCCATAGTAGTTAGCAATCAAAGATTGTAGAAGAATGCCAAAAAACGAAGCAGACACTTCGTAGAAAAGCGATTGCAAGGCAGCCACTGACGACACCATAATGATGATAAACAACAACATCACAAAGTAAGAAGCGCCGGTAGCTTTCATAACCGAAAACAGGGCTAATGGATTCATTGCTGGCGCTAGCTTCTCTTCAGACGCGATAATGATAATCACGGCTGGCATCGCTAAACCAAAGAACACTGAGACCAGTATTCCGACACCAGTTCCAAAATAATTGAATGCGTTGACGACGGCCGCGATATTGGCGATAAAGGCAATAATCACGTAAAACACCGGGCCGATGGAGCCTTCTATGCAGGCCTCTAAGCCGGGGGCCTCTAAATTGCCTTTTGTTGTTTCACGTAAGCAGGCAAATGAATACATCATCATCGCTACCGATGGTGCAATGAGCAAAAAACTTGAATTTCCTAAAAGCGCAGTAAAAAAGGAAACCACCACAAGTGCCGACAACGCTTGAATAGTAATCGGGTAACGGTAGATCTCCGACAAACGTGTCCAAAATGGCGGAATCGCTTGCGAACCGATCAATCGCGTTAAACCTCGACCACAGACAAAACATCTGTGATCGAATTGATCAGCCCGACTGCGTGTATGAGCCCTAGCGGCCGACTCATCGGAACAAGCTTCACAATAATTCGCTTCGCAATTATCACAATAATTCATGGCTGGATCTAAGGGGTGAAACTTACAGTCCATTATGTCGACTCCATTCCGCCTATTTGCGTACTAGCTAATTTACTCGCCAAATCATTGTACTTAGAGGTTTTGTCATCCAAACGGCCCCCTTGGCAGTGCACCGCAATGCGTCTAGCTAGCATGGCAATATCCAAATCATGAGTGGAGTCTGATCTGAGTTCTTTAAATATATTCTCTGCAACGCTCAAGCTGTCAAACTCTAGGGCGTTTTGCAACAGCATACTTTTCTTAGCAAATTTTACTTTTTGCCGTTGTTCTGTAGAGTAGTTTTGCCACGCTGTCATCTGCGCATTGACTAAGGCCTTGCTATTGTTTTCTTTGTCCAGTCGATGCAACAAATAATCGTCAAGTTTCTTGGGGTGCACAGCACGTACTAGGTTGTACTCTATTTCAATTAGCACGGGTTTGTTAGGATACTTTTTCTTTAGCGGTTTCAGCGCTTCCCAGGCGCGCTTAAATTCACACTGAGCGATTAATGTGTAGAGTTTATTTAGCGACTGCGCGAAAGGGTCAACAGGTTTTTCGTCACGCTCAATATATTCTTCGTCTATGCCTGATTTATTCAAATTTTGGGTTAGAAAAACCAGTACAGCGCCGGCTAAAAAGCCTCCAATATGAGCGGTGTAAGCGACGTTAGAACCGTCGTCGTTAAAGTATTTATATAGTTCAAAACCAACGTAAAACGGCAACATGATAATGGCTGCAGCACGCACATAGCCGGTAAAAATGAATAACCAATAAAAAAACTGTATTTTTCGCATGCCAAACACAGCCACATACATTGCCATCACACCAGAAATGGACCCGGATGCTCCGACCAGACTGATGCCAGATGATTCAAAAAGTGCGAACAATAGTGCGCTGGCAACACCCGAAATTAGGTAAAAGCTGAGAAATCTCAAACTTCCAAGCGCCGCTTCAACCGCGAAGCCAGTGAGCACTAGAAAAACCATATTACCTAAAATGTGCATAAAACCACCGTGCAAGAACTGGTAGGTTATTAGCTGCAGCGGCTGGATATCACGTGAATCAAAGCCATAAGCTGTGCCACTCATCTTCGATGAGAAACTCTCAACACGATCTCGGTCTTCACGCCAGCTAGCGTATTCGTCTTGACTAATATAGTGGCGATGATTTTTTCTCATAAACCGATCGAAGCCTGGATCGGACACAATGTACCAAGGCATGTCTGGGTTTGACTTATCTAACTCTATGGGCCTTTCGTTGCGGCGCGCATAGGCTTTATAGGCTGACCACTCCTTGTCTATTAATTCGTTTTGCTGATACGCGTTTACCGCATCACTTAACACATTTTGATCATCGCTTTGATAGAACGCAAACACCAGAACGTTTATCAATACGATAATGATTAATGCAATCGGTGGTCGTTTCCAATCAACCTTTTTCTCTACAGGCACAATAATCATGCCGCGCGTCTCCCTTCCATCGTCTTATTCTAGCTAGATCTCAGTCTCACTATTTTAACGGATCGGTTTCAAGCTTGCTAGCGAGATGACTAGGACGACTTCAAAAATGTTATATTGACCGATTTTCATAAAACGACCAACACCGGAAAAACCTAGGCGGCAGTTACCACTGGGGCGTTATTTTTCTGGCTAAAACGCCGCTCTGCAACCTGCTCCGCGACCGCGCTGGTATCTATTTTCTGATCGTCACTTTGTTGAAAAATCTGCATCAAGGTGTCGCTGATTTTTTCTATTTGCCGATAGCATTCTTGCATAGATGTGTTTTGGTATTGACGGCAAATTTCGATGATGCCACCCGCATTGATCACGAAATCGGGGGCATAAAGCACGCCTCGTTTACGTAGCATTTCTCCGTGTTGTGGAGTGGCAAGCTGATTATTAGCACCACCCGCGATAATTGGGGCATTAAGTGTAACAATACTCGCATCGTTAATAACCGCGCCCATCGCACAGGGCGCAAACACGTCAGCGTCAAATGAAACGATATCATCAACATTCACCGCTTTGGCGCCAAGTGCTTGCGCGGCATGTACGTTTGCCGAGTTAATATCCGCCACAAACACATCAGCACCTGCCTCAATTAACTCCTTGGTCAAGTGTAGACCCACAGCACCGGCACCCTGAACCGCAACCCTAACACCATTAAGGCTAGCTCGACTCAATTTGTGTGACACTGCGGCTTGAATGCCACAGAAAATGCCATGCGCGGTTAGAGGTGATGGATCGCCACCGAATTCTTGCTGCTCATTAATTCCGAGCACATAATTCGTTTCCTTGGACATCAATTTTAGATCGGCAACGCTGGTGCCTGAATCTTCCGCACTGATGTATTGGCCATTTAGAGAATCGATGAACTGCCCCATCTTTGCTAACATCGCCGGTGACTTTTGAGTCGCCGGATCACCAATTATCACCGCCTTACCGCCTCCCATTGGCAAACCCGCGAGCGCTGATTTATAAGTCATACCACGGCTCAAACGAAGCACATCTTCAAGTGCCTCTGATTTGGTCGCGTAAGGGAACATTCGACATCCACCAACAGCGGGCCCAAGATTAGTATTGTGAATCGCGATGATCGCCTGCAAGCCAGTATCGGCATCATCGATAGAAACAACGTTTTCATGGTTATCGTAAGACGGTGACAATGTTACATTCATAGTGCGGTTCCAGTTTGTAAATTTGGTTATGATCTTCGGCAAGTAGACTTTATGCGACGTTTGCCACTTCGACATTAATCGCGCTCAAACTCGAATTCAAATTCGTATCGGTATATCGGCCCAACTGTTGTTTGAGTCTCAAGCGGTATTGATGGTAGTTCCTTTCTTTTACGTGCCCGTAGCCGCGAATATCTTGATAAAGCTCTACTATTTCCGTAGCCAACTGGCGATTCTGATCGCTGAGAGAGGACAGCAACACATCGATGGTTAAATTCAATTCATCAATTAATTTAACTTCCATTTTTCGTTCAGCCGAATACCCAAATACATCAAACATACCACCACGTAGGCCTTTGAATTTTGCCAGTAACTTAAAGGCTGAAAACATGTAAGAGCCAAATTCAATTTTACGAGGCGAGCCTTTTTTGGACAAAAGGGGCGGTGCTAAGTGAAAGCTGATACTCGGAGAACCCTCGAAAGTCTCCTTCAGTTGTGCCTTAAATCGACCATCAGTAAACAAGCGAGCAACTTCGTATTCATCCTTAATGGCCATAGTCTTATACAGTGCTTTAGCGGTCGCCTTACTAAGGATCAGCTCATCGTCGCCATTTTGCATGACTGATGTCTCCGCTAAAATAACCTTTTCTATCACAGCCTTATACTGATTCGCATACGCCGCATTTTGATAAGCGGTTAATTCCGTAACTCGGTGGTTTACAATATCTGCGACGTGTTCGAGAGGGGTAAAGCGTTTTTCCACGACACCGGACGCTTGTTCTACCTCCTCAAGATTAAGAAAAGCTCTGCGGCCCCAATTAAAAGCGTGTTGATTAAATTCA
>CAYQVT010000044.1:18686-19985 GCA_964420885.1 uncultured Gammaproteobacteria bacterium | reverse complement strand
TACGCTGCCAGCACCGACCACTGCGATCGCAGTGCAAAGCAAATTAGAATCCGATTCGATTGTTGGTAGCACTAAACGCCTTTATTTTGTCGTGCCTTGGCTTGGCAGAGCCGTAGTCGGTACTACCCATTTTGCATTCGAGGGTGATGCCGATCAACTCACGATCGAGAGCGACGAAATACGATCCTTTATTGATGAGGTAAACGCGGCTTACCCTTCTTTAAAACTCACTGGGAAAGACGTACTTTACTGCTATCAAGGCTTAGCACCTGCTGGTGAAGAACATAGCGGGAGTGACAAACAAAACACATTGAGATTGCATGAGAGCAAAGTTATTGACCACGCTAAAGAACATAATATTGATAACATTGTCAGCATATTCAGCATTAAATGGACCACGGCCCGATTAATCGCCGAGCAAGCCATCGACCTGATCGCAAACAAGCTGGGCAATAGCCAGCAGGGTAAGACCGATAAAGAACCCCTGCATGATAAGCTAGATTTACCATATCTAACGGCCGGCGTGGACGATGATGGTTTGCGAGCGTTTTGCCATGCTCATATTGAACACAGTATGACGGTTAATTTGGCAGACCTATTACTACGCCGAACAAACGACACAGTACTCGGGAAACTGAATATTGATCAGATAAAAGTATTAGCACGTACCATGCGAGATCATTTTTCCTGGACTAGCGATCAATGCGCGCAACAAATAAATTTCTTAGTTGATGGCCCGTTACCTAGCCATTTGACTGACCAATTCAGACGAACATCTTTTTGGGAATTATGAACAAACACGTTATTGACTCGATTATAGCCAGCGACACTGTATTAATAACAGGCGGAACTGGATTCACTGGAAAACACTTAGTTAAAGCGATATGCGCTACCGGTGCGACGGTTCGTGTGATAGCTCGAGCCAGCTCTAATCGTGATGGTCTCGAAGATTTAGGTGTTGAATGGTTTGTAGGTGATGTCTACGATGCCGAGTTAATCGAGCACGCTATTTCAGGAATAAACTATATTTTTCATGTTGCTGCCGCCTACCGCGAGGCGAAAATAGACGATGAGATATATTGGAAAGTGCACGTTCAAAGCACCCAAATCTTGGCTGCCAAAGCCTTGGAACTAAACAATTTCAAACGCTTTATTCACACCTCGACAATAGGTGTACACGGACACATTGATACGCCGCCAGCCGACGAAGAATACCGCTTCGCCCCTGGCGATGAATACCAAAACCGGCAATCGCGCCCAGCAAGGGCATAATTAAAGTTGCGAGCGGTTTGGAAAAAC
>CAYQVT010000044.1:0-18676 GCA_964420885.1 uncultured Gammaproteobacteria bacterium | reverse complement strand
TCGAGGCAGAGGTTTGGATTAGACAGTTCGCTAAGGAAAACGCGCTCCCAATGACGGTTGTTAGGCCCGCCGCTATCTATGGCCCGGGCGACAGGCGCTTATTAAAGGTTTATAAAATGGCCAGATTGGCCATATGTCCAATTCTGGGATATGGACATAAAGGGCTCTACCACTTAATTCACGTCACCGATCTAGTGAACTTTATGATCGTTGCCGCCACCCATCCAGATACTGACGGTGAGGTTTATATTTGCGGGAATAATGAAGCGACTTCGATTCATGAAATGATCAAAACAATCGGTACAAAGCTAGGCAAGACGCCAATATTTGTTCGCTTGCCAGTAACGCCGTTTTTTTGGTTGGGTGATTTGTGTGAGTTAATTTGCAAACCACTGAATATAGAGCCACCAATCTATCGACGCCGGGTGGCTTTTTTCACAAAAGACCGTTCTTTCAATACAAAAAAAATGCGCCAGCAAACTGGTTACAATTGCATGTACTCGAATAAAGAAGGCATAGAAGATCTAAGCGACTGGTATGTTGAACAAGGTTGGCTGTGAAATACGCTAACGACGTGCCATTGCGATACGCCCTTTCAGGAATCTGGTAAAACTCATTAACTTGCCATAGTTTTTATGACGACCTAATTTTAGCTCTCCGAGCAACATCGAAAGTGTTAATTGGGACGATTGAAAGGGCAATGCTATTCCATAAGTGGCGACGCGATCTAATTCACCATCGATTGGCAAAGGGTCAGAACCATTCAGCGGCTTATATTTGCTAGATTTGAATTGCGGCACCCATCGCCAAAAGGAGGGCCGACCACCATTATCACCGAGCATAAATATTTCACCCATCTCTGCGCATAAATTAGAAACTAGCTTACCTCGACCACCGAGCCACTTCCCAACACCCCATGGATTAATCACGACAAACCTTGATGAAAATTCTGATAAGAGCGCTCTATCCTCCATGCCCTCTTCAACTTCGTGATCACAACCAAGCAATAAATATTCTAAACGCGCGGCGCTATTAATTTGCCTAGCCGGAGCCAGCAATACCTCAAATCCGTTTTTAGTTGCGTGAATGAACTGAGTATCTTCGATATAAGTAAGAGCCCATTCACCAACTTGATAGCCTTCGCTTGCGAGCGGTTTCAACTTACGCCACGTTCGATCCGGCGTGCCGTCTGTCAAAAAAAGCACCTTCTGCTCGTTCGCACCATTCTTCAGAAAATTTGCCAAAGCATGATCAAGCAAAGTGGGGAGCTGATCGAAGTCATAACAATGAACATGAGTGTCACAATAAACGGGCATAAACGCGTTGGCTAACCTTATAAAAAGTGTGAGTATATAATTTTGATCAACAGCCTGCTGTCAGATAACTTCTAATACTTCTGGCTTTTGCATGAATAATAAGGCCACAAGGAGCATGGTTAGTGGGAAAATTACCACCACCGCAGCGCTGAATATCACGCTAATTTCTATGAAGCCCTGAACAACAAGTATGATGCTCAAGACCTTGATCACCATCGATTCACTGATCGAACTATTAAGCAATACGGCACCCAACAATATATCCGCGGCACCGAACACAACCATACTCGCGATGCCAATGACCAAATTGGCGTTCAACACTAATTTATGAGTGGTCAGTCCTAGGCTGTCACCGAACACACTCATTAGCAAATCCAAGCTAAGTAAACCAAATACGTAAATACAAGTCATCACAATCAAAATATTGATCGGCAAATTCGCACCAGAAAAACCGTATTGATCAGACAACAATCGTTTCAAACTCAGATACACGTATACGGTGAGCGCACCAACTAGCAAAAATAAAATATCAGACCCGGAGAATTCTATCGCAGAGCGATAAAATTCGGCGCCCGAATCAAACATGCCGCCTGAGATAAGACCAACCCAATATATCGGAAATAAAATAAGTAATGCTATGGCCACGACGCCCGCTGATGTGTAGTTATTGTTCATAGTTTCAATGCTCCAAGTTAGTCGAAAGGGCTGGATTAGTTAGTCCTTTTCACTGCTGACAAATTGCAAGATATCCCCAGGTTGACAATCAAGCTCGGCGCAAATTGCCGCTAAGGTGGTAAAGCGAATCGCCTTTACTTTACCCGTCTTTAGCAGAGATAAGTTGGTAACGGAAATGCCCACGCGTCGCGATAATTCCTTTAGCGGCATTTTGTTCTTGGCCATTTCAACGTCTAAGTTAATTTGAATTTCCATGCCTACAAGGCTAACTCAGAAAATAATGATAATCAATATATAATTTATGATAAACATAAATTATATATTTTTAAACATAATAATTTTCTACAATCATTAGCGGTACACCCCTCAGATATCCTTCCAACGAGAAGGCTCGGTCATACAGAATTAGAAAAATCAAAATACAATTCGCATACAATTTGGGGGCATTCTAACTGTGGATAATGGCCTATTCCTTCTAGGATGTGCACATTGTTGCTACCGATCTTAGCCTTGAACTCTTCAGCAACTTCGAGCCCAGAAATTGCGTCTTGATCTCCGATTATCAGCTGTATCGGGCAAATAGAACTTTTTAATGCCGCCTCCCACTGATGCATATACTTTTTACGCTCATGTAAGTATTGAATCAATTTAGGGATAAGCTTACGACCTCCGTTAAAATTAATCAGCTCCCAATATTGATCAATCAATTTTTGGCTTGGTTGTGTCCTTGGCCCAAAGATCGAACTCAAATTTCTCTTCAAGCTCCCTTTGTTCATCAGGTTTACAAATAGGCCTCCTAAGCAACCAAGCATCAGCTTTTGTGAAAGGTTTGGATGATTGCTCTGTGGAAACAAACCTCCATTCATAAAACAGAGCGATTCAATATGGGCCTCAAACCTGCCACTCTGTTGAAAAACCAGCATTTCTTGAACCACGCTAACACCGTAGCTATAACTTATTAGATGCACTGACGTAATAGACTTTTGCTTAAGCACTTGGTTGATGAGCTCGACTTGCATTGAAGTGGAATACTCAATGTCCTTAGGCTTATCAGAAAAGCCATAGCCCAGCATGTCGATGGTGATGACATTAAAGTATTTTTGCATATGCGGCGCAACAGCATGCCAATCCCATGACGAAGTTGGAAACCCATGTACTAACAACAATACTGGGCCAGAGCCACCGGATCGAACAAAAACCTTACCTTTACTGGTTTCTAAATACTCCCCTCCAGCACGCCAATTCTGTAACTCATTTGATGTCATCATTTTGATATAAATTCGAATACTTTTACTTAACTTCGACACATTAACGCGGCATTATCATACAAAATGACCGTTATGACGCATAAAACTTAAGTTTATCAAGCACTCAAGAGATGAGCGGTATTGCTATGAATGACTTAATGGATTTACTATAGGGAACTTTATAAATCGCTAATAAAAGCGCATCTAGGATCGGGGAACAGGACAAATGATAAGTCAAAGCACTAGCACCAAAAAAGAATTCTTAATAAAGCACTTAATAGGGCTAGTTGCGCTACTGCTGGTTTTCATAAATATCGACTCGGCTCACGCTAGGGGCTCAATTAGCATTGAAGCCGTTGTCTCGCCACAACTAAAATCGAACAATATTACAAAAATTGCGGTCGAATCATTCGTCATTAATGGAACTAACAATAAAAACAGCAGTCTAGCGGACATTGTTAATACTCGACTATTCAGTACAGGTAAATATCGTCACGCAAATCGTACTCAAGGTGACGAGATTGGTAAGCTCATGGCCGAAGAGCTTAAATACGCTGACAACGCGGTGGAAATTTTCGGCATCGACGCCTTAGTACGCGGTACCGTGACCTCGTACGAGATGATGACGATAAAGGGCGAGCAGGTTCCATCAATTGGCTTTACCATTAAACTGGTTTCCTTGCGGAATCTGGAAGAACTTTGGACATTATCAAGCTCTGGTGTCGGTCAACCAGGACAAAATGTTGGAATATTCGCAGCCAAGTTGGTTGGAGATTCAATGAATAAGTTGATCAAAGAATGGATAAACGTCGGAGATACACAAACCGTAAACTTACCTCAAGGGCAAATCTTGAGAATCACTCCTGCGAAAAAAAGAGCCACCATTGAGTTCGCACTACGCGACGCTACCCGTTTCGCGAGCTTCTCAGTGTTCAGAAGTGACCAGCGAAATGGTGAATACCAATTTGTTAAAACCATCAAAAATAGAAAGACCACTCGACCTTTGAAACACGTTGATCGAAATCTCGCGCCCGGAACCAGCTATTACTATAAGGTTATTGCCGTGGCGAGCTCTGGGCTAAGTGCCCCTGCATCAGACGTCGTCTCCGTAAGAATACCTTAGAAGCCCTCCTCGAATATAACGTCACACGCTGATGAATCACACAAATATAGAGATGAACCAGTTTACTAGAAAACTCATTAAGTTAAGTTTGACGTTATTGCTGTTTTTAGGCTTAAACACACTGGGCATTGTCAAAACCCATGCTCAGAATGATACCAGCGTAACAGTCTATTTTTACTCGGACCAACCGTCGGACTTCGACCTGCAGAAAGTGGCAGACAGGTCGGCGACCGCACTTAGACAGAACGGAGTCTCGGTATCGGAAGTTGCGAAAGTAACAGCGAACGACCTGACGGCTTTACCCACACACTTTAAACTGGGTGAGTCTGCAAAAATAATCACTAGAATAGTTCCCGGCACCGTAATACAGGGTGGCGCCTTATCGTCTTACCCGGTTACGATCTTTTTGGATGTAGTCGATATCAACGGTGACCGCGTGGTGTCTGGGCTTAAGAAATCAGCACGTTCACAACACACGAACCCAAACAGCGGATTAACCAACTCAATCTCGAGGGCGATGGAATCAGCAATTAAGGAAATCGTCAGCGATTTAGTCGGTCTTGAGACGTGGAGCCAGGATTCGGCAGAAGTGATTGCCGACACCGCGTACTCAGGTAACGAAGTACCTAGTAATGAAACAGCTATCGCTGGCACGTCTGGTATAAACAATCGGCCACAAACTCAACCAGCGCCTAGCACTAGCGCGTCGATAAATACGCCGACAGCAAATGGCACAGCGTTTGAACCCCAACCAAGTAACGTTGCAAAAAACACAGTGCCCGGAGAGTGCGATGAACAGACTCGCAACGTCTCATTGAGTGCAATACCAAACACGCTAAGCCCAGGCGAATCGCTGAGATTGGTTTCGTGCTACTCGATTTCATCCAGCGAGAATTCAAAGGCGAACTTTGCAACCATTTTGAGTTCTCCTAGCGGAAAAAAATCAGTCGTTATGGAAGACGTTATCGAAAGGACAGCAGGTTATTGGAGGGCCGAATACGATATAAACATCCCAGAACAAACTACCTCAGGGATATACACGCTGATTCAACTGATTTCCCACGAAGGTAGAGTCGTCACCCTGGAAGAGAAAATGATCGTCCGCTAAGCGAGTTAAAGACTATTCGTTTAACCTAGGGTTCTGATAAGAAAATTACTCAATATTCTGATCCCGAATAATCATTCAAAATCAAAAATTTATATAAAAAAAATTAAATCATAAAATGGCACCATGTAAGTCACCAGAAAGAAGCCAATACTCGACAATTGAGTAGAGCAATCATATCAACACCTGTTTCTTTCCCAACAATCACCTCTGGAGACCTACCTCCTGCTGCTTAACCTTTATATATCTTTTCAAATTACGCTAACACGCGGGGTTCTAGTGAATCACTAACGTTTTTTAACCTGTGTTCGAGTTTGCACAAAAACATCTATTGGGCAGTCCAGCCACCATCTACCTTTAAACAACTGCCGGTGGTGCTACTAGCTAAATCTGATGCCAAAAATATGACGGCATTCGCAACCTCTTCACAGCTAGCCAATCGATTAAGCGGAATATTAGAATATACGAACTCAGCGAACTGTGGCTTTTCGAGCATAGGCTTAGTCATGGGTGTCTCAACAAAAGTAGGAGCCACCGAATTCACCCTAATGCTATCAGCGGCAAGTTCAACCCCCAGCGCTTTAGTCAAACCTTCTATTGCATGCTTTGTCACACAATAGACGGAGCGGTTAGGCGAACCAACATGCCCCATCTGAGAAGTAATATTTACGATACTCCCAGAAATCTTATGCCTTTGCATTGCTGCAACCACCTTTTGCGTGACTCTAAACACTGAACGTATATTCAGGTCTAACACAGCATCTAAATCTAGATCACTAACTTCGGCAAAAGGTGCTGGCCGATTTGTTCCGATATTGTTCACTAAAATATCGAACTCCTTGTCGGTCAACTCATTCAAAAACTCGTCGCTAGCAGCATCTATAACCCATGGTTTTAGCGATTCGCCCAATTGAGCCTGCAAACTCATGATATCAGCCTCTGTCCTCGCAACGGCAATAACGTCAGCTCCAGCCGCTACTAGGCCTTGCGCGATAACGCGCCCAATCCCCTTTCCCGCACCCGTAACCAATGCGGTCTTATTTATTAACAAATCGGTAGAAAAACCGTCTATTTTTGATTTCGAATTCATTCAAAAACTCACAATAAACTTCAATATAGTTACTTAGATACAGTAACTATAACAAAGTAAGTATGAATTAAGAAATAGATTATTGCATTCGAAGTCATTTTCAAATAGTCTTTCATTCAACTTAGAAAAACCGCCCAAAACAAGTCTAGAGGAACACCATGATCAGAATGCTTAAACAAGGCTTCGATGTTGAGATAGCCGCCGACAATGATGCAAAAGTGCGAGCCATTGTTGAAGACGTGCTCGATAATATTGCGAAACGAGGCGATGAAGCGGTCAAGCAATATGCCGAACAATTTGATAATTGGACAGGAGGTGATTTCCGTTTAAACCAAGAGCAAATCGATGCTTGTTATGAACAGCTCGACGCTCAGGTGATCTCCGACATCGAATTTGCTCAAAAGCAAGTTCGCAATTTTGCTCAAATTCAGCGAAACGCCTTGCAAGATGTTGAAGTTGAAACATTGCCTGGCGTGATTTTAGGGCACAAAAATATTCCAGTAAACAGTGTGGGGTGCTACATTCCTGGCGGCAAGTATCCATTAGTCGCTTCGGCGCATATGAGCGTGGTGACGGCCAAGGTTGCTGGAGTTGAACGCGTAATCGCCTGCGCCCCTCCCTTCGAAGGAATGCCTCACCCCGCTATTGTTGTGGCAATGGACATGGCCGGCGCGGACGAAATCTACTGTTTTGGCGGCATCCAAGCAGTGGGAGCAATGGCCATTGGCACCGAAACCATCGCTCCTGTCGACATGCTAGTTGGGCCTGGAAACGCTTTTGTAGCCGAAGCCAAACGCCAATTGTTCGGGCGTGTAGGCATCGACTTGTTCGCAGGCCCTACCGAGACACTGGTTATCGCCGATGATACGGTTGACGGTGAGCTCTGCGCTACCGACTTGCTTGGCCAAGCGGAACATGGACCAAATTCACCAGCGGTTTTATTAACAAACTCTGAGCAACTCGCGCGCGACACCATGGCCCAGATTGAAGAGCAACTTAAAACATTACCCACGGCGGGGATTGCTCGTAAAGCCTGGGAAGATTATGGTCAGGTTTATGTGTGCGACAGCTATGAAGAAATGGTCGAGAAAGCCGACGAACTCGCAAGCGAGCACGTACAAGTCATGACCAAAGACCCAAACTATTTCCTAGAAAATATGACCAACTACGGCGCATTATTTCTAGGTCCCGAAACCAATGTCTCCTATGGAGATAAAGTCGTTGGCACAAACCATACGCTACCCACCAAAAAAGCAGCGCGCTATACTGGCGGCTTATGGGTCGGGAAATTTATCAAGACCTGCACTTATCAACGGCTTAGCAAAGAAGCCTCGTATGAGATAGGGCAATACTGCTCTCGTTTATGCGCGGTAGAAGGTTTTGCAGGGCACCAAGCCCAAGCCGATATTCGGGTTAAACGTTATGAAAAAGAAATCTCCTAATTTAAGCGATGTGTCTTTAACTGCAAAGCAACATTCAAATACTGGATCGATCAGCAAAAAGCGAGCAACATCGTATGATGTCGCTCGCCTGGCTGGTGTGTCGCAATCTGCTGTTTCTCGCTGCTTCAAACCTGGTGCAAGCGTTTCGGCCAAAACCAAGTCTAAAGTTGAAGCTGCGGCACGAGAACTAAGTTATCAGCCAAATGCCATCGCTCGAGGTTTAATCACTCGACGCTCAAATATCGTCGCCGTGATCATTACCGATTTAACAAACCTCACCTACCCTGAGGTGTTGTCACAATTAAACAAAGCGCTGGGTGAAAAACATATCCATATATTGCTGTTCACACTAAATTCCGAGAGTGAAGTAGATCAAGTTCTTGATCAGGTTTGGCAATACCAAGTGGACGGCATTATCGCGGCCGCACAATTTACTCGCGAGCAAATCAATATTTGCAACGAACGTGGAACACCTTTGGTGTTTTACAACCGCGTCTACCAAGACAGTTCGATAAACTCGGTTTGCTGCGATCACGAAGAAGGTGAGCGTCTATTAGTCGACAATTTATTGGCTGACAATCGAAAATTTTTCGTGATCATGAGTGGTCCAAAAGACTCCTCAGTGAGTACCGCCCGAACTCGTGGCGCGATAAGCCGGCTCAGCGAAAGCAATGCTAAAGTGATACAACTCGAAGGCGATTATAGCTATGCGCGCGCGCGCGATTTAACACGAGAACTATTCGATTCTAATAGCTTCAAGCCAGATGCCATTGTCTGTGCAAATGACACCATGGCTATTGGCTGCATCGACACTCTACGCCACGAATACGATATTGATGTGCCCGCTGATATCGCGATTGTTGGCTTCGACGGTGTTGCAGCGGCGCACTGGGCAAGCTACGAAATCACGACTGTAGTACAACCCGTGGAGCGCATGGTCGACGCAGCTGTAACAATGCTTCTAGAGCGAATCGAGGATCCAGAGTCGCCTGCCGAAAAGCGCTTATTCGCTGGTAAGTTAGTACGCGGCACTAGCGCACCGATTGGCTAGATTGGTTAAGAAAGATAATGCATAGTAATTTTAAATCACGTTTATTAGCTGGCGACTTACTTGTCGGCACATTTCAAAAAACACCGTCCATGATGATTTCTGAGGTGTTAGCTAAAACTCAGTTAGACGTTATTTGCATTGATGCCGAGCACAGCCCTTTCGATCGCAAAGACATCGATGCTTGCCTACTCGCCTTTAGAGCGGAGCAAAAGCCCTCCTTAGTTCGTGTTGCATCACCCTCACCCGAACAAATTTTAAATGCGCTGGACTGCGGCGCTACCGGCATTATTGCCCCCCACGTTGACTCGGTTGAAAAAGCACGTGCCGTTGCCAAAGCCTCGGTATATGGCGAGGGCGGGCGAGGCTATGCGGGCTCCACCCGCGCAGCACTTTACGTCGGCCGCAACATCGAACAAAACCTAGCGCATAGCGCTAAAGAAAACGTTCTAATTGCGCAAATAGAAGACCTAGCAGCCTTAGACGTTATTGACCAAATAGCCGCCATAGAAGGGATTGACTGCCTATTTATTGGTATGGCGGACCTAGCGGTATCATTAGGCTGCAGCTCACTCACCGACCAAGCGGTTATCGACGCGGCTAAACACATTTGCAAAACGGCAAGAAAGCACAATCGGCGTACTGGAATCTTCGTTGCCAACCTAGATCATATTCTGAAGTGGCGCGAACTTGGCGTGACCCTATTTCTACTTGAATCTGAGCACACTTTTATCAAAAACGGAGCTCAACGACTACTCGATAGCACTAAGAATAATGACTCCTGATAAACTTAAACGCTGTTTACGCGACTACCAAATCGCAACAGCCAATTTCGAAACCAATGCCGTTAAATCTGCGCTACACAGTTTGATTACTGACAATGCAACATTAGAAATGTGCCATCCCTTTGGTACACAACAGGACGCAAACGAATATTTCAAAAACTGCCTAGAACTATTACATAAGGCGATGCCTGATCTAGAACGCAGAGATATGATTGTTGTGGCTGGCACGACTGAGGAGGGCAACGACTGGGTGGGCTGTATGGGCAACTATATGGGTACTTTTACATCATCGTTTCTAGGCATTCCACCGACAGGGCATCTCGCACACATGCGCTACCATGAGTTCTTTATGTTTAGGGATGGCATGGTTGTTAGCATGCAAGCAATCTGGGATATCCCTGAATTGATGATGCTCGCTAATGCTTGGCCAATGGCTCCTCAACTGGGAGCTTATTTATGCACACCAGCACCGATGAGTGGAGACGGCTTAAGCACTTCAGGCGATGGAAAAGCCACCCAGGAACACGTACTCGCAATGCTTGATGACTTATGTCAACACCCCGCTAATCCCGACCCGAGTGTCATGAAACTCGAAAAATATTGGCATCCACGTTCCAATTGGTACGGCCCGGCGGGCATTGGTACCAATCGTGGCATTTCAGGTTTTCGTAATTGGCACCAAATCCCTTTTTTGAGAGGCATGCCCGATCGAAAATTAGACTCTATGGGCAATCTAACATCTCACTGGGTGGCTGAAGGCAATTATGTCTGCGAAACGGGCTGGCCAAATATGCGACTGACTCTATCAAACGATGGCTGGATGGGAATTGCCCCGGCCGGCAAAGAAGTGCTTTTGCGCAGCCTCGATTTCTGGCGAATGGAAGATGGCCGAATACGCGAAAACTGGGTACTGGTGGATCTATTAGATATGTATTCACAAATTGGCGTTGATGTACTTGGTCGTATGGCCGAGTTCAACAAGGCGAGAAACATTGGCCCAGTCACTGTGCCCGATGGCATGACGGCCATTTAAAACCAATATCAACTAATGTAGTTAACGAGGCAAAATTGTGACTCTGCGTTGAACAACCGGTAATTTTTTAACACCATCAGCACTTTAGGGATCTGAAGAATCCTCTTGATCCGATTGAATACCAGCAATAATAAAAATATTTAGCTGGTAGTTGTATTGGCAGAGATAGTATCGCCATAGGTGCGTTGAGAGTTTGGCCTGATCAACAATCGTTCATTAGCAGTAGTAGAGCATTGCGTATCTCTGTACACATTATCGATACAGGCCTAAAAAATAATGAAAGAATCCTTACTATTACTACCCGGCATGATGTGTGATGCGCGTTTATTCGAGCCGCAAGTTACCGCGCTATCTTCATACTGCTTACCCAAGGTCATGCCTCTGACCGGTAGAAACAGTGTTAATGAACTCGCGCAAGACATTCTAAAAGTTGCCCCCGATAGCTTTGCACTACTCGGCCTTTCGATGGGTGGCATCGTGGCAATGGAAGTAATACGACAAGCACCTGAACGTGTCTCACGCTTAGCTCTATTAGACACCAACCCAATGGCGGATACGGCTGAGCGCAAGCTGATTCGAGACCAACAAATAGAACGGGTAGAAGCTGGTGAATTGTACGAAATAATGCGCGATGAAATGAAGCCGCACTACCTGGCAAACACTGATAAAAAAGCTGAAATTTTAAAACTATGTATGGCTATGGCGGAATCGCTTGGCCCTCAGGCATTCATTCAACAATCTATCGCTTTGCAATCTCGCCCAGACCAATGTGAAACGCTCAAACACATACGAGTGCCAACGATAATAGCCTGCGGCCAATATGACTCACTTTGCCCGCTTGAAAAGCATCAATTAATGAACGAACTTATAGTGGGGTCGCGCCTAAGCGTTATTCCACAGGCCGGTCATTTACCCACTCTCGAACAATCTGAATTGATGAATCAAGAGCTTGTTCGATGGCTAGGCACATAATTGAACTTAAGAGCCGGCACGAATTCACTTTGAACTCGAAGCTTAAAACGATTTGGTGTTTAGATACTTAGTACACCTTGAGGTATGACTTGCTAGATAAAAATTGGCTTCTGCCCGCTTCTCATGATTTTAATGATTGCTCTAAGGGATGGGAATTGGTGCCTATCGCAGTGTAAAGTTCGTGAGTGAAAGAACCAATGTGCGAGTACGCAACACCTAGCTCGTGCGAGCCCATATGCTGCTTACTAACATCGCTCAGGACTAAATATTTACAAGCTAAGAAGTGACAAATAACGCCTTAACTAGGTTCTAACAGGTTCGAATTCAGCCCAAGCCTGTTCGAGTTTTTCTATATCGAAATCCGCCTCTCTCGCAGCACTCAAAATAATAGCTTCATTGCTCACTACCGTGTCTATACCCGCTTTAAGTTTGGGTATTACCTCAACAGGAATCACCACTGCCCCATGGCGATCAGCGTGAATTAACTCACCTTGCACAACGTCTAAACCAAAAACCTTGACGGGTGTACCAATTTCTTCCACACGGACGTGAAAATGGCTGACACCAATTGATCCGGCAAGTACTGGGAAGTCCTCGTCGATAACATCTAAGTCACGCATCCCAAAACCTTTGTGCACCGCGACATGTACCTCCCCCCACCAACCAGCAAGGCAATTAGGATAGTCAATGTCCTCGACTACCGCAACCGAAGGAAATGGCCCTGAGGCCATGGACCTAAAATACGTCATTCTGCGCGCACGAATCACCTCATCACTTTGTGTGGTCGGCACTGTACCGGCTATTTTCTTGGTACGGGCAAAACCAACAATGGCTGGATCGCCAGGCTTGGAATGTTGCATGGTGCCTTTGGTGAATCGATCAAAGCCACGCTGTCCTTGCACCACCTCAATGGCATTGCATACGGTAGGGGTATCAACCTTGCGTAATACGGCGAGTAAATCTTCAGATAAAAGTTGATCAGGCATAGTTGGAATCATTTTGGTTTTGGTATGGCGCTATTCTCTTTGACAATACCGGAGGGAGTTCTGACAACAATGTCTTTCACATAATGCCAATCAAGCACTTTAATATCGCGCGCTTCGGATATCTGTGCGGTGCAGCTAAGAATGTAATCGGGCAGATCTAAATATTGTTTGTCAAAGTTTTTCAATATGTCCTTACTTTGGATTTAAGATACCGGCGGTACGCTCAAATACATCTAAGCCCTGTTGACTCAACCAATAGGGAATATCTATCAGCACCCAATTCTCTTTAAGTTTGTCTCCTTCTCTGCGATATACATCCACAACTTGCATTTTAGCGTTTACATTGCCACCAGGTAAGCCAAGCCAACCACCAATCGGCGTGTTCGACAAATTTGGCCAACCAAAAAAGCACGCGTAATTACCTTCGGCGAAGCGGCATACATGCCCTTCAAATTTCTTATCCTTTAAGCGCGAACGAAATGGTAATTGATGTTGCTCGCGATAGCGCTCAATGGTGTAAGTAGTTCCTATCCCGGCTGGGCCATACCATGCCATATCTTGTGCCCAGGTTTTTTCCAACAGACCAGGTGGGCTACTCATGGCTCCACTTTCATTAAGCTCGGTTAGATCATCAATCATGCGTTCAAGTAAATCCAGTGTCGCTACAGCCTGATCAGAAGGCGCGTCCGACAGATGAATACCATCATTAGTCAGTGGTCCGGGTACCATACTATTCGCACCGGTCGATGGAGGCAGCGGGTTAACGCCTGCTTGTATCATGAGTCCAATAAAATCTACGAATAATCCAGTTTGAATTATCTTACCATTGCTAACGCAGTTAAATTCAGCATAACGCAAACTAGAAAACTTTCGGGTGTGCGGAATACCCAAAATATCTTGATCAAACAAACCTTCAAAATGCCCCATGCTCATAAGCCAAACATGGCCATCATACTTATTGTCTCCGGCGATGAAGATATCCTCTCGACGTCTTAAGCTTGAAAACGCAGCCATAAGAGGTTGCCAGAATGTCCTTGCTGCTGCCTGTGCACCGTGTTGCTCGCGAAAGGGATAGGACCCGCGCCAGCGGTAATCACTATCGGTATACTCGGCCAAAACAATGGCTATGTTATCGGCATCCGCTTCGTCAAGCGCTAAAAAGTACTCGCGCACCAAGGCTTTCTCAGCCTGAAAATTACTCATTATTTAAACGTATATCAAAATAGTTGGGTATGCATTAAATCGAATATCAGTAGAGAAACTTCGCTCAACGGAGATCTTCTGGATCAGCAGCATACAAAATTTTAAGGATTTAAAGGTTTAACCTAGTGTTCCAAACCAAGCTAAAAACGCAATAATGCCCACAAATGTAATGGGCAACAACCAAACAACCGGTTCCACCCTACCCGGCACTACGTACCAACCCTGATCTTGTTCAGCGCGCCCCTCTTCCTGAAACAATATTTTTTGGCCTGGCACGCTTTGCGGATGCCACTCGGTTTGTCGACCATCTAGAGCAATGCTTGCCAGCCATGCAACAACAATATTTATGCCGCCTGCTACGACCGGATACCAAGGCCAAGCAATGGTCGGTCTCTGAGCACCTAATACTGCCCACAGACTATCCACAGCAGACTCCATGAACCCCATTGGTACAAATAACAACAGACCGACAAAACCAGCAACGACACCGATCAATAATCCGCGCTCACTAACGTGTTTCGAAAAGAACCCCATACCAAACATGGCCAATTTAGCGCCCACTACATATGAACCAACCTTGGATAACACTTCTAGGATCGAGCCAGTACTGCTAGTAAAACCAATCGCAATTGGAATAATCAATAGGCCCCACAACACCGTGAATATTCGTGAGGAAACTAAGTAGTGCGCCTCAGTGCCATCGGTCTTGAAGAACTTCTGATAAAAGTCAGTTACCGTGATTGTTGCTAGCGAGTTGAGTGCTGACGATGTAGACGACATAGACGCCGACAACACAGCAGCGGCAATCACACCCAACAAACCCGGTATGGCTAGGCTGTTCGCAAAAATCAGGATGATCTGATTAGATTGCTCAAATGGCTCACCCTTATAAAACACGTAAAGCAAAGCGCCAATCAAGAAAAACATGAAGTAAAGAAAGAAGGCAGCGAAACCCATAACCAGATAAGATTTCTTAGCATCTCCAATATTCTTAGCTGCCAGCGCGCGTTGCACCATAAACTGATTCGCTCCATATACGGTAATATGGTAGAGCGTCATCGCGAATACGCCGGCCCAAATGGTTGGTGGAATAGAAAAATCCCAATCCACGTTTATGGGGTCCAACTTACCGTTCATATCTAAAAAAGTCAGCGCGTCAGTGAATGGGCCGATTTGAGACAATAGTGACAATAAAACCACAATGGCACCGATTATGAGAATAATTCCCTGTAAAACATCGGTCCAAATCACCGCATTCATGCCACCCATCATGGTGTAAGCCACCACAATCACGGTCATGAGTATGATTGCGTTTACTGCCGAAATGCCGGTAATGAAAGTCACAACAAACCCCGTTGCGGTCAGAATTGATGCCGCACCCATCGCCATTGTAAACATAAACAAAAGGCCCATCACCATACGAGACGCCACACCGAAACGACGCTCCAGGTAATCGTAAATAGATGCCACACCGCTGTTGTAAAAGAACGGTATGAAATAAACGATACAAACAAATACAACAAGCGCATAATTCACGTGGATCGCCAAGGCAGCCATGCCATCACCATAGGCCCAAGCCGGCCCGCCAAGAAATGATAATGCGCTAACATAGGTTGCCACTACCGAAATTCCAATTGCCCACCATGGCGCTGATCGATCACCAAGATAGTAATCATCGGCCGATTTCACTCGCCGACTCATAGCCCAACCAAGGCCTAGGTTAGCTATCATATAGAGCAACACAATACTCCAATTGAGTGCACCAAAATCTATCATTTGTCTATCTCCGCCACCTTGTTTTTATTGGGCCGACACCAGTATATTTTTTATGTAAGCGAATGACACCATGCATGGCTTACACATCGATTAGTGGTTGGTTGTAATAGTTGTAAGAATAATTGACTTCGAATGCAATATCAATTGCAATTCAGTGCTTTACTTACGATTGTATACGACAAAAAAATATCAAAAACTACTCATATTCATACTATATTGCAATTGCAGTCCTAATCCGTTGATCTATAATGGCAAAAGCACTGATTGCATGCGAAGTCATAGATAAAATTGAAACGAATCTATTATCCAAACAAACTGCGGCCAGCTGCCTATATTTTCAACTCGACAAAAAACAGAGACTCTTTATATGGCCAATAAAATTCGTACTACCCATGTGGGCTCATTACCCCGCAAACAAGAAGTTGTTGATTTGATTTTCGCTCGCGAAAAAGGCGCACCATACGATCAAATAGAATTTGATCGAACTATGACAGCAAACGTTGAAGAAACCGTGGCGAAACAAGTTGAAGCGGGCATTGATATTGTCTCAGACGGTGAAACCTCAAAGATATCTTATGCCACTTATGTAAAAGATCGCTATAACGGTTTTGGTGGCGATAGTGAACGCAATGCGCCAGCCGACTTAAAACTATTTCCAGACTTTCTTGAGAAACTCGCACAAGCCGGAGGCACTCCAGATTATTCGCGCCCGGTCTGCAACGCGGATATTTCAGCCAAAGACTGTGATGATCTGAAGAACGATATTCAAAACTTGAGTGATGCGGTTAAAAATAATGGCGCGCATCAGGGCTTTATGAATTCGGCATCACCGGGTGTGATCTCCCTGTTTCTGCCCAACCAATACTATTCGAGCCGAGAAAAGTATTTGGAAGTATTGGGCGAGGTGATGAAAAATGAGTATGAAGCCATTGTGAATGCGGGCTTGCATCTACAATTAGATTGTCCTGACTTGGCATTGTCACGGCACATGCTCTTCACCGAAATGACAGACAATGAATTTGTCAATGTAGCAAATCTACACGTAGAGGTCCTCAATCACGCATTACGTGATATCGATAAAAGTAAAGTGCGCGTGCATATCTGTTGGGGCAATTATGAAGGCCCACACGTGTGCGATATCTCAATGAGCAAAATGTTCGACACTTTAATGAAGGTCGACGCACAACACCTGCTTTTTGAAACATCCAATCCTCGCCACGCTCATGAGTGGACTATTTTTCGTGATAGAAAAACGAAAATCCCCGACGACAAAATATTAATCCCTGGCGTCATAGACAGCACGACTAATTTTGTTGAGCATCCAGAACTGGTTGCGCAAAGAATTCGTCATTTTACCGATATTGTGGGCAACGAACGCGTAATTGCTGGGTCAGATTGCGGCTTTGGCACTTTTGCTGGCTTTGGAGCCGTAGCCCCGGACATTGCATACGCTAAACTCGCTAGTCTTGCCGAAGGTGCTAAGTTAGTAACATAAAACACAAGAGCACGGCACGGCTTGATCCTTGACCAGTTATTTTTCGATCGACTAATTCATGGCTTTTCCAAGCTGTGCAAGCTACTTTTTCAAGTCAACCCATGCATGATCAACCCACCTCACCTCTAGCTGCTCAAATATTAGAGCCATCGCCTTTTACAACCAGACTGTACATAATCAACATTACAGACTTCGCATGAATGCTTGATTCATAATGATCAACGCCAAATTCATGCCTCACTATGTCCGCTAACTCGAATCAACGACCCTAGATAGCCTAATACATCCAATTAATGTACATAGCCCTTTAACTACTTGATCGCGTCAACGAACATATTTTCCAGGCAAAAAAATACCCGCAACCAGAAAAAGCTCTGATTGCGGGGACAATAAAAGTGCTACAAGAAACCTTCTATTGCACCACTTTTGAGGAGAGTCTTTTAGAAAGAGGCTCTTAAGCGAATTCCGGCATTACGAGGAAACAAAAAGCCAGTTTGCACTAAGTCATCACTATTATTGTTTCCACGAGCGAGAACTGCCTCATCTTCTATATTCTCAACAAATGCCTCAACACTATACTTGCCATCCGCATTCTCCCAAGTTACGCGAAGATCGGTTTTGGTAAAACTATCTTGTAACTGAGTTGGATCGCTGCCAATAATATTGCTGGTGAAGTATTCGTCACTGTAATAGAACTGAAGATAGGGAGTAATGCTACCGTTATCACCCAGATCAATTCGATAGCTGGCCCCTAATGATGCTGTAAAGTCGGGAGACCATGGTGTAGTTTGACCTTCTTGATTAATAAACGGAACAACCTGTCCATTGAAAAGTTGGAACGGGTTATTTACACCGAATACACCAAATTCAGAATCAAGAAACGAAAGATTAGCCGATAAAGTCAGGGCTTCGGTAGGCAAGTAAACCAATTCAAGCTCGACACCCTCAGCTTCGATCTCACCGCCATTGTCAGCCACACTTTGAATGATGCCGCCAACCGGTATTTGAAGCTGAGTAAGCAAATTATCATATTCCGTGATATGCAATGCTGCATTAACTTTCAAGGTATTATCTAAGAAATAGCCTTTATAACCGATCTCAAATACTTCCGATTCTTGTTCGTCCGTAGCACCATTCGTGCTTAGTGCACCGGATAGAAAGCCAGTTGAATATGTACCATAGAGCAAACTTGAGTCACTCAAGTCATACTCTATACCTAGGCGATAAGTAGTATTACTATAGTCTTCTTCAACAATAATCGCGTCTGATGCATTTCGGTTAATCGAAAACACATCGCGACTAAACGCCGGAACGATTGCCGGTGAAGCACCGCCAGCTACTGTAGTATTGACAACACGATCAACCTGGCCATCGCCATTC
>CAYQVT010000043.1:15633-20494 GCA_964420885.1 uncultured Gammaproteobacteria bacterium | reverse complement strand
CAAGACGTCAAGAATGACGTTAGCACAGGCAGAGGCTTAGAAAACTCGATGGCCGCTACGGGCTTATTTCCTAATATGATGTTACAAATGGTGGCTGGCGGCGAAGAATCAGGGGAATTGGAGATCATGCTCGATAAAGTTGCTGATTTCTACGAACGTGAAGTCGACGATGCCGTCGACGGCTTAGCCAGTATCATAGAGCCTTTTATGATGGTTTTGCTTGGAGGCATCATCGGTACCATGGTTATTGCCATGTATTTACCAATTTTTAAATTGGCATCAGTATTCTAAATACGTAACATGCTAGAAACTCTCGCGGCTTTGCCAGTGATTTGGTTGAGCTCTATAGCCGGTTTGTTTGGTCTTCTGATCGGTAGCTTTCTCAATGTCGTCATTTTTCGCTATCCTGTAATGATGAAACATGGGTGGACGACACAGTCTAGAGATTGGTTAGAACTGGAGCCACTACCAAACGATCAGCAGCCTCCAACACTTTCCAAACCGGCGTCGCATTGTAGTCATTGCAAAACCCCAATTAAGGCCTGGCAAAATATTCCTCTGATCAGTTGGATTGTGTTAAAAGGCCGATGCGCTGAGTGCGGGGCAAGTATAAGCCTGCGCTACCCATTGGTTGAACTGCTCACGGCTGTCATGAGCGCTCTTGTTGTATATAAATTTGGTGTTTCAC
Organism: uncultured Gammaproteobacteria bacterium; assembly: GCA_964420885.1. Taxonomy (GTDB): domain Bacteria; phylum Pseudomonadota; class Gammaproteobacteria; order Arenicellales; family Arenicellaceae; genus Arenicella. The sequence continues at coordinate 19,806 of CAYQVT010000043.1, read as the reverse complement.
TCCAGTCGGGGTTTGGACTCATATTGACGTGGATCTTGATCACACTCTCTTTCATTGATTTTGATCACACACTGTTACCTGATGACATTGTAATTCCGACTTTGTGGCTTGGGCTTTCGCTCAGTTTGGTACCGGTGTTTTCGGACGTTACAAGCTCAGTAATCGGCACAATCGCAGGTTACATGGTATTTTGGATCGTATTTCAAATATTCCTAGTGTTAACCGGCAAAGAAGGCATGGGCCACGGGGATTTTAAATTAATGGCCTTACTCGGTGCTTGGCTTGGCTGGATTTACCTTCCTCAAATTATTCTAATTTCAGCGGTTTTGGGTAGCGTAGTTGGCATCGCCCTTATTGCATCTAAGAAGGCGACGGGGCAAGTAGCAATCCCCTTTGGGCCGTACATCGCTCTCGCTGGTTGGTTGGCAATGTTATGGGGAAATGATATTAATCAAGCGTATCTATCCTATAGCAATCTATAGCCAACTATAATTCTATGACATACGTAATCGGTATCACTGGCGGCATAGGCAGCGGCAAAACTTTGGTTTCCGATCGCTTCGCTACTTTGGGTGTGCCGATTGTTGATACTGACGTTATTGCGCGCATTATTGTAGAGCCCGAACAAATAGCATTGCTTGAGCTAGTAAAAGTATTTGGAAGCAGTATTCTTTTGGAATCGGGTCATCTAGACCGTGCGCAACTAAGAAAACTAGCCTTTGCCGATAGTGCCAGCAAGAAACAATTAGACGATATTACGCACCCTGCGATCCGTGATGAAACATTCAAACAAATCCAAGCGGTGGACTCTCCCTATTGCCTTGTAGTGGTACCTCTTTTAACTGCGAATTCGCCCTTTGGTGCAATAATGCAGCGTGTATTAGTGGTGACGGCCGACAAAGAAGTAAAAATACAGAGGGTACAACAACGCAGTGAGCTTTCGCGAAATGAAACCGAGAGCATTATGAATACGCAATTAAACGATGAGCAACGCGAACAGTTTGCCAACGACATCATTGTTAATGATGGAACAATCGACGAAACTTATGATGCAGTTGCCCAACTGCATAAACAGTATCTTGAGCTGGCAAAAGCCTATCGAGCTGTGAAATAAACGATTTTAGTTGTAAATCTTATTCGAGGCTTTCTTTTAGTTTATCCAGAATTACTCGATTGCCTTGAAGAAAATCTAATTGTTTCAATTCGCTAAAATCAACCCATTTTAGAGCTTGGCCCTCCATTGGGCGCACTTCGCCCTCGTAGCTACGAATAGTATGTACATGCAAACGAACATGGCGATCAGGATAATCGTGTTCGACCAGTATTAAAGGGGAACTAGATCGAATCTGAATATCCGTCTCTTCTCTAAATTCTCTAATTAGAGCTTGTTCAACGTTCTCACCGTCTTCAAGTTTGCCGCCAGGAAATTCCCATTTTTCGAAATAACGATCTTGTACGATGCGTTGCCCAACCAAAACCTGATCGTGCTGATTAATAACCACACCAACCGCTACTTCAATTCTCTTCATATAAAAAGGTCATCAGATTAACTCCGATAATCGGCGTTGATACTGACATAATCATGGGATAGATCTGAGGTCCAAACGTGAAAACTTTTTGAGCCTTGATTTAATTCGATTTGAATGTGTATTTCTTGTTCTACAAACACGGCCTTTCCGCGTTCTTCGGTATAATCAGCTGCAGGTTGCCCCTTTTCGATAAGAGAAACCTCACCAATACGGATATCGACCAAATTCATATCAAGAGAATCTACAGGCGCTTTACCAAGCGCCATAAGAATACGACCCCAATTCGGATCACTAGCGAACAATGCTGTTTTCACCAGTGGTGAATGCGCTATTGCGTAAGCTATGACAGAACAATCTGATTCATCAGCACCACTTCCAACTTCTACTTTTACAAATTTAGTTGCACCTTCTCCATCGCGTATAATCGCGGTGGCCAAATCAATTAATACCTCTTCTAACTCCTTGTAATAGGTGTCAAGCAGTTCGCCTCCTAAGGGCTTTTTTTGCGCTTGCCCAGTCGCCATAAGGACTAAGGCATCATTGGTTGATGTGTCGCTATCTACCGTTATTCGATTAAAGCTTGCACTGCAAGCTCGTGTCAGCAAACTGTCGAGCACCTCTTGGTTAATTCTCGCATCGGTCGCCACATAGGCCAACATGGTAGCCATATTCGGGCAAATCATTCCAGACCCTTTGGCAATACCAGTAATGGTGATCTGTTCGCCGTCTAAATTAATTTGCCGTGATACGGCTTTCGCCACAGTGTCGGTAGTCATAATTGCTTTTGCAGCGCGCAACCAATTAGCCGAAGACAGCTCACCAGACATCGATTCGATTCCGGAATTCATTGCATTCATATTCAGTTGTTCACCAATTACTCCGGTAGAGAACGGTAGAACCTGTGTTGTATTCATACCCAGTAGTTCCGCAGTTTTGGAACAGGTCTGAATCGCATTATGCATGCCCAATTCACCGGTAACAGCGTTGGCATTACCAGAATTAATCAATAAAGCCCGAGGTTTGCTGTTTGCCATATGGATTTTTGCAACATCCACCGGCGCAGCACAACATTTATTCTGGGTAAATACAGCCGAAACACTAGAATCTTCTGCCAACTTAATTAACAGTAAGTCATCGCGACCTTGATAACGTATCCCCGCCGCAGTTGTCCCCAACTCCACTCCACGCACAGGATGCAAATGCGTGGGCTCCTTTAAACCTACCGCCACCTTATTGCCTCTTCACGACCATAACAAGCAAGTTATAACAGCAACATGAGAACATCGAACTATGTGAGTTTGCCGTGACATTGCTTGTATTTCTTTCCTGAACCGCACGGACATGCTTCATTGCGACCAACTTTAGGTTTATCACGTATAAAGGTTGCCGGCTCTTGGGAGGATTGTTGAGCATCCCCTTCGGGGGCCGCAGCATTAGCGTGCTGCATTTCCAAGCCTTCCTGCGATAAATTTTGCTGACGCCGCTCTAGCTCATCGACTTCAGATTCCTCTCTTAGTTGCACCTTAGCCAATATTGTAATAACCTCAGTTTTAACGCGACTAAGCATCGACGTGAACATCTCAAAAGCTTCACGCTTATATTCCTGTTTTGGGTTTTTCTGAGCATATCCTCTTAGACCGATACCTTGGCGTAAATAATCCATTTCTGCCAAATGCTCTTTCCACTGTGTATCAAGAGTTTGAAGCATAATCACCTTTTCTAGGTGACGAATGATTTCAGGTCCGTATTGATCCTCTTTAGACTTATAAGTCTCTTCAACCTTATCTAAAATGCGGTCACGAAGAGTTTCCTCGTATAAAGATTTATCTTCGGCCAACCATTCAGCGACAGGCATCTCAATACCGAATTCCAGCCGTAAATCATCTTCTAACTGATCAATATTCCATTGCTCAGGTAGGCTTTGGGGTGGAACCGTGCGATCAATAACTTCATCGACCACTTCTTCGCGCATGTTATCAACGTTCTCTGACACGTCATCGGTTGACATCAGCTCATTGCGTTCAGAATAAACCAGTTTACGCTGCTCGTTGGCGACATCATCATATTCTAATAGCTGCTTTCTTATATCAAAATTATGACCTTCAACTTTACGTTGGGCATTTTCAATAACGCGTGATACTAAGCGACTCTCGATCGCCTCGCCCTCCTCCATACCTACTTTTTGCATCATATTGGAGATGCGCTCACTACCAAAAATCCGCATTAATGAGTCATCCATCGACAAGAAAAAACGCGTTTCACCGGCATCACCTTGACGGCCAGAACGTCCACGCAATTGATTGTCAATACGACGTGACTCGTGTCGTTCGGTTCCTATCACGTAGAGGCCGCCTTTTTCAAGAACTGCATCGTGATCCTGTTGCCATTCGGACTGTATTTTCTCCTTCTGAGCGTCATTGGCGGCCTCAGCTAGTCGCATGTCCAAATTACCACCCAAAACTATGTCGGTACCACGACCAGCCATATTCGTGGCTATCGTCACCGCTCCGGGGCGGCCTGCTTTGGCTATTACCAGGGCCTCTCTATCGTGATGTTTGGCATTAAGCACTTCATGTCCGATCTTATGCTTTTTGAACTCCCCCGATAGTAGCTCAGAAACTTCGATGGAAGCGGTACCAAGCAA
>CAYQVT010000043.1:6988-15623 GCA_964420885.1 uncultured Gammaproteobacteria bacterium | reverse complement strand
GTTCCCGCACATCTTCGACAATGGCGTCGAATTTTTCTTGTTGGGTGCGAAATATCACATCGGCCTGGTCGACTCGAATCATGTCAGTATTCGTCGGTACAACCACTACTTCTAAGCTGTAAATCTCCATAAATTCCACAGCTTCAGTATCCGCGGTACCAGTCATGCCCGACAATTTGTTATACAGCCTGAAATAATTTTGAAATGTGATACCAGCTAAGGTTTGGTTCTCACGCTGAATTTCGACTTTTTCTTTAGCTTCAATCGCTTGATGCAAGCCATCAGACCAACGACGACCGGACATCATTCGACCAGTAAACTCGTCAACAATCACTATTTCATTATCTTTAACTACGTAGTCTACATCTCTGTTAAATAAGGTATGAGCACGAATCGCTGCATATAAATGATGTAAATAGGTGATACTGCTAACATCATAAAGACTCGCATCTTCTGTCAATAAACCAATTCGCACCATAAGCTTTTCAGCTTTTTCGTGCCCAGCTTCAGTTAGATAGGCTTGTTTGGACTTTTCATCCACAGTGTAATCGCCATCACCGTCTTCATTTTCTTGGCGAGTCAATTGTGGAACAATAACGTCAATTTTGCTGTAGACCTCAGCCGCGGTATCCGCCGGCCCCGAAATAATCAGAGGAGTTCGAGCTTCGTCAATTAAGATCGAGTCTACTTCATCAACAATTGCAAAACTTAAATCGCGCTGAACTTTCTGATCCGCTGAGAAGGCCATATTGTCGCGTAAATAGTCAAAACCAAATTCATTGTTGGTACCATAAACTATGTCGTTTTTATAGGCGGCTTGTTTTAGATCTTGCGCTTGGCCAGAGCCAATAACACCGACCGTCAACCCCATAAAGTTGTAAACTTTTGACATCCATTCTGCGTCACGTGAAGCAAGATAATCGTTCACTGTAACCACGTGTACACTGCCTGCCAGGGCATTCAGATAGGCCGGTAAGGTCGCCATCAGAGTCTTGCCTTCGCCCGTTCTCATTTCCGAAATCTGACCTTTATGTAACACCATGCCACCGATCAACTGGACATCATAATGCCGCATTCCCAACGATCTTACAGAGGCCTCGCGCATTGCAGCAAACGCTTCGTTTAGCAACTGGTCTAGCGTTTCACCGTTATCTAATCGCGAACGAAATTCAGTGGTCTTAGCCTTAAGATCGGCATCACTGAGACTTTGAAAAGAAGCTTCCAAGTCGTTAATTTTCTTAACGCGCTTAGACATTTGTCGAACCAATCGGTCGTTTCGACTACCAAAAATTTTCTTTAACACGGGTAAACCTAATTATTGTTATTTCAGTGGAGGCCTATTGCCATCACTTGCTATGTATTTAGACACGATTTATGCCGAATTTCATTCAAGTATAAGGCTTTAAAGCCAAATTCCAAGGAGCTATTACTGCGATCTTTCTAATCAACTAAACGGGTATTTAATTCTCTGCCAATTAAACTATACAGCTAATAAAAAAAGGGCGCACGCGCCCTTTTTTATTAGCAATAAAACAGGCGGTCTTCAGGACTTTTTATACAAATACTGCACTGGATTAATGCTACGTTTATTCTTAGCGACCTCAAAATGTACATGGGGACCGGTAGATCGGCCAGTCGACCCGACCTCGGCGATTGCTTGACCCTTAACAACGGTTTCTCCTTGAGATACCAAATTTCTCCGATTATGACTATAAAGAGTCGTGTAACTGTCTCCATGATCGATTTCCACCAGCCAACCATAGGTCGCCCCTTTCTGTGAGCGAATAACGACGCCATCCGCCACCGCCAGTACCGCAGCGCCCTCTTTGCCTGGGATGTCTACGCCACGATGAAATTGCTTCTTACCAGAAATAGGATGAAGACGAGAACCGAAATTAGACGACACCCAACCACCTTCAACAGGCCAACCAGCTGGGGTTTGCTGTGTTTCCAAACTATTACGCGACAATAAAAAATCTACCGCGGCAATCTCGGATTCTCGCAATGCCAGTTCTTTTTCAATGGCGACAATTGCATTCTCAATATCAACCTGTTCGGAGTCTACTGTTTCGGTAGACGCAGCTCCACCAATCGGAGGATCTTGTTCAAATTGAAAATCATCCAAATTAATGCCAGACGCTTCAGCGATTCGGAGTTCAACCGCGTTAATACGGGAAACCTGAGCTTGCAGGCTACCAACACGGCGCCCAAGAACATCCATATGTTGGCGAACGTAGTTGCGCGTCTTGAGCATCTCCTGTTGTTGTTCATTCACACGCGATTCAACGGCAATACGATATTGAGGATCAACGAATGGGTTTAAAGAGCGATCAATAGCGGAAGCTAGCCAATAAGTTGCTAAACCTAAAAACACCGGCAGCGCCACTAACAAGGCGACACCGCTTATCAGTAATTTATGGCCGGATAGGCAAAAAGCACCATTCTTAGCCGTGTTGTCTTTTAATAATATGATCTTCAAAATAAACCCAACATTATTTTAATTTCTAAAATGCTATAGTCGCCTTATGCGAGACCCCAAAGATAAAACCCAATATCCTCGAACCAAGGCCTTAAGCAATTCTTTACGCCTAAAATCACTCGATGACGTCAAACGCCGTCAAAATGTTTCTAACATCGTCAGTCGTTTACCGATATTACGAACGCTAAACGAAGCACAAAACCAATTGGTGAAACTCACTCCAACTTGGCAACGATGGTGCGCCAAACAACAGCCAGTGGATCAATCAACTTCGGCAATTGAAAACTATGCGTCACTGTCTAATTTAGATGGCAAAGTACTTACGATCAAATGCACACAATCAAGCACAGCAACACTACTAAAACATCGACAATCTAGCCTACTCGAAGCTATTAATAATAATGGCTTCGAACAGATTAAGACTGTCCGCGTTATTATGTCATTGAGTCAACCCGACCAAGAGTTTAATAGCCGCTCTAGTGACGATCCTAGCTTTATCAGCAATACGTCGCCAAAGAAACCGCCTTCAAACGAATTAACGAGGCCAAGACCTAGTGTTGCATCGCTTAAGTCTATTGAAGCAACTCAGTCGTTAATAAAAAATGAACAACTAGCTAAATCATTAAAGCGACTCGCCAATACACTCAAAAAACATTTCTAAACGCCCAACACTAGATATCTCGCCAAAATTAAGCAGAAACCTCTAAACTTAAGCGTTTGCTAAATGCATAAACGCAATCGGTGCTTCGCCAGGGTCATCGTAAGTGACCAATTCCCAAGCATCAGGTTGCGCTATCAGGGCTCTCAATAATTTATTATTCAGGGCGTGCCCCGATTTGTAGGCACTAAACGCGCCAATCAATTGGTGACCTAATAAATACAAATCACCAATCGCATCTAAAATTTTATGTTTTACAAATTCGTCTTCGTATCGCAAGCCGTCATCATTCAGAATCGTATAAGAATCCATGACAATAGCATTGTCATGACTACCACCCAGCGCTAAACCCGCTTCACGCAGGGCTTCAACCTCATGCATAAACCCAAACGTTCTTGCTCGGCTAACTTCCTTTACAAATGAAGTGGTCGAAAAGTCAACAGTCGCTTGCTGTGGAGACTTTGCAAAAATGGGGTGATCAAAGTCGATTGCAAACGACACTTTGAATCCTTCAAATGGTTCAAATTTAGCCCATTTATCGCCGTCTTCAATTGTGATCGATTTCTTGACGCGAATAAATTTCTTAGGAGCCGTTTGCTCTACTACGCCTGCCGACTGAACCAAAAACACAAAGGGAGCCGCACTACCGTCCATGATTGGCACTTCAGGAGAAGTAATTTCCACATAGACGTTGTCAATTCCAAGGCCAGCAAGCGCTGACATCAGATGCTCAATGGTAGAAACAGACACATCGCCTTCTTGCAAGGCGGTAGACAAGCGGGTATCGCCAACCTGATTAGGGTCAGCGCGTAACTCAACGACTGGATCAAGGTCAACACGGCGGAACACAATACCCGTATCAACAGCGGCAGGACGTAAGGTCAAATACACCTTCTCACCGGTATGCAGACCGACGCCTGTTGCTCTGATTACATTTTTGAGAGTACGCTGATGGATCATAAGCAATTAGCTATTCGAGGGGTGGTTCATCACGGTTTGTTGCATCATTTTTCTACTTATTATTCCCACAACAGATTTTTTTCAAAAACCGTTTTTTTGGGTGCAACGCCAAACGAATAAATAACAGCTTGGTCGTTCCATTAATTATGACAGAAAAGTGGTGCAAATGAGTCAATTTACAGCCTATATTGTGTTTTTTATCGCGTTAATAGTCATAAAATCTCAAAACGTCCAACATCATAAACACAAGCGAAAAAGCCTACACGAAACGGGAGGAATTGTGTAGGCTTTGCAGGCAAGTATTAACAAGATGTAAATCACGATTTGACCACAAGCACATCCGAACAAAAACTACTTAGATTTCGATTCATCAAAAATAGCCTAATTTGACCTTAGAAATCAGTCTGCTTGACGACGTAAAAACGTAGGGACATCGAGACCTTTTTGACCTTCTGTATCGAATAGAGGTAGCTCTGAAGAATCGCGGCCACGAGTTCCAGAAACTAAAAGCGACTCAGACGCTTCGATATCGTTCATTGCATCATATTGACCAGAAATAGATTGGCGTTCATAGCCAATAGTTCGGTCATAGGAGGCACCGCTAGGGTCGTACTCACCACCAACGGCTTTTCCCACCTGTTGAACGACTTCCATTCTAGGTTGTCGCACCGCTTGATCTGACCCATCCATAATACCGGTTGCGACCATAGTGACTCGTAATTCCTCTTTCATCTCAGGGTCGATCGAGGTTCCAATTACGACTGTCGCATCTTCAGACGCCATATCTCTGATCATACCTCCAACTTCACCAAATTCACCAATCGACAAATCTGGGCCAGCCGTGACATTAACTAATATCCCTTTCGCACCACGAATATTAGTATCTTCCAGTAGCGGGCTACTTAAGGCATTTCGAGCGGCTTCAGACGCCCGAGTAGCACCGGTCGCCGATGCCGCGCCCATCATGGCTTGGCCCATTTCAGACATCACTGTCTTTACGTCGGCAAAGTCGACGTTAATTAAGCCAGGACTCGTGATTAGCTCTGAGATACCTTGCACGGCGTTACGCAGAACGTCATTTGCCATCGCAAATGCGTCTTGAAGTGACGCTTCTTTGCCCATAACTTCGAGCAGTTTCTCATTTGGAATGGTGATTAACGAATCGACCGATTCTTTGAGAAGCTTCAAGCCTTGGTCTGCTAACTTCGCGCGTCTGGCACCTTCGAAACTAAACGGCCGAGTGACTACCGCTACCGTGAGTGCGCCAATGTCGCGCGCGATCTCGGCAATTACAGGTGCCGCCCCCGTACCAGTACCACCGCCCATACCTGCGGTGATAAACACCATATCGCTTCCGGCTAACGACTCTGCAATACGTTCGCGATCTTCAATCGCAGCTTGGCGACCAATATCCGGATCGGCGCCGGCGCCCAAGCCTTTGGTCAAATTACCGCCCAATTGTAAAATGGTAGAACATTCTGACGTTTGTAGTGCCTGCACGTCAGTATTGGCATTAATAAACTCTACCCCTTCAATATTGGACATTTGCATGTAGTTAACGGCGTTTCCACCGCCGCCACCCACGCCAACGACCTTAATGACCGCCTGTTGGTCAATCGTATCTAATAGTTCAAACATGTTTAACTCCCGTTATTTAATTTTAAAAATTACCTTGAAACCAATGCTTTACTCTCTTGAGTATCGAACTGATTTTAGATTCTGTTTTGGCCTTTTTCTTCGACCCACTTTGGTTGGCATGGCCAAACTGCACTAAACCAACCCCCGTTGAATAAATTGGATTCTTTACGACTTCACTAAGGCCGCCCAAATACTTGGGCATACCCAGTCTGACCGGCAAATGGAATATTTCTTCGGCGAGCTCAATCATGCCCTCCATTTTTGAACTGCCGCCTGTGAGTACCACGCCAGAACGAATAAGATGCTCAAATCCGTTACGCCGAAGATCCACGCGAATAAGTTCAAACAATTCTTCAATTCGAGGCTCAACAACTTCGGCTAATGTCTGCTTGGAGAGTTTGCGTGGAGGGCGATCACCCACAGTTTGCACTTCAATACTTTCGTCTACCGCGGCTAACTGGCGAAGTGCACAGCCATAACGTTTTTTAATCTCTTCAGCTGAGGCGGTAGGAGTGCGTAACGCGATCGCAATATCATTAGTTATTTGGTCACCCGCCACCGGAATTACCGCGGTATGCCGAACGGCTCCTTCTGAATAAACAGCGATGTCTGTGGTACCTCCACCAATGTCAACCAAACAAACACCAAGCTCCTTTTCGTCCATGGTTAATACCGATTCACACGATGCCAGTTGCTCCAAAATTATGTCATCAACTTCCAGACCACAGCGACGAATACATTTCTCAATATTCTTTTCAGAACTCACTGATGCGGTCACCATATGTAAATTGGCTTCTAAACGAATGCCGTTCATACCGATCGGATGGCGAATGCCCTCTTGACCGTCAATTATGTATTCCTGTGGCAACACATGAAGTATCGATTGATCATTAGGAATCGCTACCGCTTTTGCTGACTCGATTACACGTTCGACATCATTGTCATCGACTTCGCTGTCTCTAACCGCCACCACACCATGTGAGTTAAAGCTATTGATGTGCGCGCCAGCAATACCGGCGAATACCGAGTAAATTTGGCAACCCGCCATCAACTCAGCTTCCTCGACGGCGTGCTGAATCGCGGTGACGGTTTCTTCTATGTTCGCCACTACTCCCTTGCGCATTCCAGTTGCTGGGTGATGTCCGTATCCAATTATTTCGACGTCGCCATCAACATTAACCTCGCCAACAATCGCGAGCACTTTGGATGTTCCAATATCCAAGCCTACTATTAATTTACATTCGTCTTTCTTACTCATTGCAATATCGCGCTGTTACTAATTAATAAGTGCCATCGTTGGCCTGTCCAACAATATCTGAGTGCCGCTCAAAAGCGCTTGCGCTTGTTCAACAGCTAAACCATCGGGGTAACGAGCGTCAACCCGTTTTAACGGGCGTTCGGAAAACTTAAATTGTCTATTAAATAAAAATTCAAACCGCCGAAGCCTCTTTGCGATCTCTTCGTGACCCAAAAGCAAGCTGAATTCAGCATCGTGCTCAGGGTAATAAAGCGTCAAGGTCCAGGCTTCGCTTTCACTAAGCTCAACGGCTCTGACATCCAAACCTTGCTTTATCAGCTTTTTTTTCCATCGAGTTGCTTGTTGTAAAATACGTCTAGCCTGCGAGTCACTGCCGTTCAGGGTGATCACATTATTCGCTTCGATTGAGTTAGGTAACTCGATAATGGCGCCCTCGGTGCTGACCCATTTATCAGTCCCCCAGCGCATCGCAGGCCGATGCTCTCTAATCGATAACACTAAGGTGCCTGGCCACTCGCGACGCACGTCGACACTTTCTACCCAAGCAAGGTCTTCAGCGGCCGCCTTAATGCTGATCAGATCAAGAGAGAAAAAGTTGCCGGTCGCCTTACCAATCACGGCCTTTTCGATCTTGCCTGGATCGATGTAACGAAAATGACCCGTGATTTTTAATTTATCAATTTTGAATGTATCAGGGTGATATAGGTGATCAGCGCCCATTAGGCTCAAGGCTACGAGTGACAAAACCGACGCCATCGTCATTAACACCGCCCGCCCCAGTTTATTCAAACGGCGTGCTTGAAACTCACGTTCCTGATTGGCAAAGGCGCGTTGTTCGTTCACTTAACTAACCTCGCCTGATCTAAAGTGGTTTCTAATATTTCAATTACCAGATCGTCAAAGCTTCGACCGGTCGCTGCGGCTGCCATCGGCACCAAACTATGGCTGGTCATCCCTGGCACAGTATTGACCTCTAATAAAAGCGGTTGTTGCGTCGCATCTAACATAATGTCGACTCTTCCCCAAACAGAACAATCTAAGGCTTCAAATGCGGTTAATGCTAATTTTCGAACCTGTTGCTCAAGCTCAGCATCTAATCCTGCCGGGCAGAAGTACTGTGTATCGTCTGAGTGATACTTCGCTTCATAATCATAGAATTCGTTGTCTGTAGACATACGAATAACAGGTAAAGCCTCGCCTTTTAATATCGTCACGGTTAACTCTGCACCCGCAATAAATTGCTCAGCGAGTACGTCGTCTCCTACCTTGGCTGAGCTAAGGTAAACATCGCGCAGCTCAGATGCATCGCTCACTTTGCCGACCCCGACACTCGAACCTTCTCTTGTCGGTTTCAAGAACATTGGCAAACCTAAGTCTTCAATTAGGCCGTGTAGATCTTCTTCACCACGAAGGACACGATACTTAGCCGTTGGCAGCTTAAGTGACTGCCAAACCTGCTTAGTTCTAACCTTGTCCATCGCTAACGCACACCCTAACACTCCACTTCCTGTGTAAGGCATGCCGATGGCTTCTAATGCGCCCTGCACCACCCCGTCCTCACCCCAGCGGCCATGCAATGCAACAAAAACTCGATCAAAGCCTAGTTGTTTAATCGACCCAATGTTATCGGAATTCACATCGT
>CAYQVT010000043.1:2085-6978 GCA_964420885.1 uncultured Gammaproteobacteria bacterium | reverse complement strand
GTCCATCGCTAAGGCAAATCCGAGTACACCACTGCCGGTGTACGGCAAATCGACCGCTTCTAAGGCACCTTGAACAACGCCGTCTTCCCCCCAACGCCCGTGCAATACAATAAAAGCACGATCAAAACCTTTCGCTTTCAACTCACCAATATTGCTTGGGGCAGCATCTACACCGTAAGCATCAACACCTCTTGCGAGCAAACCTTCGAGTACAGCTTTGCCGCTCATCAATGAGACTTCGCGTTCTGCAGACACGCCGCCCATTAACACCGCAACCTTACCGAATGCTTGAGTATCACTAGTCATGAATAACCTCCGCATTCGAATACTGTTCATATAATTGCTTAATAGCCTTACCGATACTTCCAGCACCCATGGCTAATACAACGTCCCCGTCCTGTACCAATGGTTTCAACACGTTGGCCAGTTCATCGACCTCTGGGACAAACACAGGATTACTGGCACCACGCACTCGAATAGCCTGAGACAGAGCTTGGCCGGTTGCACCGCTTATCGGTTGTTCACCCGCTGGATACACATCGCAAAGCAATAGTTCCTGTTGTTCCGAAAGCACTGTGACAAAATCGTCGAACAGATCGTAGGTCCGACTATATCGATGCGGTTGGAATACCGCCACCAAACGCCGGTCTTGCCAACATCCTCTTGCCGCCGTTAGCGTCGCGTTTAATTCGACTGGGTGATGAGCGTAGTCGTCTACAATCGTTACGGTTTTGCCACCAAGGCAAATATCTCCAAGCACTTGAAAACGACGGCCAACGCCTTGAAATTCCTTCAGCCCTTTGACTATTGCATCGTCACTTATTCCTAAATGACTGGCGATGGCAATAGCCGCCGTTGCATTCAGTACGTTGTGTTCTCCGGGAATGGATAATTCAATCTGTAAATCGTTCTCATTGTTCGGCCGAGCGACGTTAAAATGCATTATTTGACCCGATTGAGACAAGTCGCAGGCTCGATAATCACTTTCTTCCCTAAGGCCATACGACAACTTTGGCTTGTGAATTTGGTCTCGTATCGAACGAACATTAGCGTCGTCTTCACACAGTACGGCCAAGCCATAAAAAGGTAAATTTTGAAGAAACGTAACAAAGGTTTTCTTGAGTGCGCCTAAATCTCCATCGTAAGTGACCATATGATCTTCATCGATATTGGTCACAATTGCCATTTCTGGCTTAAGGTTTAAAAATGAAGCATCGCTTTCATCCGCTTCAGCAACCAAGTAATCGCCTTGCCCCAATTTTGCATTGACTCCGGCGCTATTGATCAATCCGCCAACCACAAAAGTCGGGTCCAGATTACCAGCCTCAAGTATTGCTGAGACAAGGCTGGTAGTGGTGGTCTTACCGTGAGTCCCAGCGACCGCTATACCCTGCTGAAAGCGCATTAATTCGCCGAGCATTTCGGCACGCGGAATCACTGGAATACCCGCTTCAATGGCAGCACTCACTTCAGGATTGCTTTGGTCAATCGCAGTTGACACAACGACCACATCACTGCCAACTATATTGTCGATGTGATGCCCGATAACGACCTTGATGCCTGCTCGCTTGAGACGTTGCACGACTGGTCCGTCGTTAATGTCTGAGCCACTCACGTTATACTTCAAATTCACTAGAACTTCAGCGATGCCAGACATGCCGCTGCCACCAATGCCTACAAAGTGAATATTGCTTACTCGGTTACGCATTCAGATACTCCTGACAAACCTTCACAACGTCAGATAAGGCGTTTGGTTTATGCAAGGTAAATGCCCGTTGACCCATTTGCTGCAAACCGGCTTTGTCAATCAACATTGAGTTTAGAACTTGACTAAATTCTTGCGTGTCAACTTTGTGGTTCAATACCATTTTTGCCGCTCCGATGTTCACCATGGCCAAGGCATTTTTCTCCTGATGGTCCCCAGCAGAGAAGGGGTATGGCACCAACAGCGCAGGCTTTGCTGCCGCACAACACTCAGCAACGGTCATCGCTCCAGCACGGCAAATCAGCATATCTGCCCACGCATAAGCGGTCGCCATGTCCTCAATAAATTCACTGACTTTCGCCGCCACATCGGCGGACTTATATTGATCGATGACGTCGAGGTGTCGCCCAGTCCCCGATTGATGCCATATAGAGATTGATCGAGTATCGAGTTCAGAAAAAACCTCAGGCAGCTTTTCATTAAACGTATGCGCGCCTTGGCTACCACCAATTATCAAAATATTCACTTCGCCAGTGACGCTAGCGTTTTCTGGGCGTATTCTTTGCCTAACAGGGTTCCCTAGCCACTCGGTTCGTTTTGGGAGACCGTCGACATTTGGAAATCCGCTTAGTACTCGATTTGCTAATTTAGCTAAATATCTATTAGTTAGGCCTGCAACCGCATTTTGCTCGTGTACGATTAATGGCTTGCGCATGATTCTCGCAGCCAGACCGCCTGGTCCGGCAACAAAGCCGCCCATACCCAAAATGCAGTCTGGTTGTACTCGGCGAATTGCGATAGCACTTTGCCACATTGCGCGAACCAATTGAAATGGCGCCGCCATCCAACTAACGACACCTTTGCCTCTCAGGCCTTCCACAGAAACCCATTCCATAGCTATTCCGTTTGCTGGTATAACCTTAGCTTCTAGCCCATTTCTGGTGCCCAACCAAGTTATTTCAGTACCCACTTTTCGTAGTTCATTTGCTACTGCTAGCGCAGGAAAAACGTGCCCTCCCGTACCGCCCGCCATCACCATCAATCGAGACGCATTCATACAAAAACATCTCCCGTTGCGTTTCGGTTTTTTCCTGATCTTCCGGAACGAATTGTGCCGGTGGTATCGCGCTTACGATTCTGACGGTCTACTCCGAAAAGAAAACCCATTGCAATGCAACAAACCAACATACTACTGCCACCATAACTGATAAATGGTAAGGTTAATCCTTTAGTCGGCAGCACCCCCAAATTAACCCCTATATTGATTATCGCTTGGAATACCAGCAGGAAACCGATTCCCTGGGCTAACCGCGACGCGTATATGCGGCCAAGTAATTCAGCCGTACGTGAAATCACCAGGGCGCGATGCAATAGAGCCCCATACAAACTAATAACCAAAATGATGCCTGCCAGCCCCAGTTCTTCTCCTATAACCGCCAATATAAAATCGTTATTCGCGTGCGGGAGGTAATATAGCTTTTGAATACTGGCACCTAAACCAACACCAAATACTTCGCCACGACCCACCGCAATGAGTGCTTGTGTCAATTGAAAACCAGCACCATATGGGTCCGACCAAGGGTCCATAAACCCAGTAAAGCGACGCAGGCGATAAGGCGACATCGCTACCATCAATGCCATCGCCGAAGCGACCACACCAAGGCAAACTATCGTGTGGCTAATTCGAATTCCACCGAGGAACATCATCAAACCGACGGTCCCCGCCATCACAACGAAGCTTCCAAAGTCTGGTTGCATTAACAATAGCCCCCCTACAATCGCCAACACTACGCCGATATTTACGAAGCCCTTAGAAAATTTAGTTATTTCACTTTGTCTACGAGTTAAATAACTCGCGGCGTAGAGCACAATTGCCAACTTAGCGAACTCGGCAGGTTGCAAGCGAAAACCCAAAACCGACAACCATCTTCTTGAACCGTTAACCTCTAAGCCAACAAATAATAATAAAAGTAATAAGACAATTGCACCGCCAAGAAGCGGGATACTTAACTTCTGCCACAGCCATATTGGTATGTTTGCTGCCAACGCCGTTAAACTAACGCCGACTAACATATGCACCAGCTGGCGCCAGAAGTGTGAGGTATTGGTGTTTAGATCCTGGCTTCCCATCGCTATCGTTGAAGAAAATACCATGACTAGTCCAAGCATCAACAGCGTGATAAAAACGCCCAATAAGATTGAATCTACCCCTGCTGAATTAGACTTAGTTAGCGATCGTGTAGCTTGTAAAGATGCTCCGCTCACGATTTGCCTCCAGTCACCACGCTAACACAACGTGCAAACTCATCACCTCGGTGCTCGAAACCGTGAAACATATCAAAACTGGCGCACGCAGGACTTAGAAGTACGATATCGCCAGAATCCACAACGCCGTGAGCTTGAGCTACGGCCTCTTGCATGTCATTGGCGAGAGAAATCGGCAACATGCCATTCAAAGCCGTTTCAATTCGGGTCGCGTCTTCGCCTATCAAAATTAATTGTTTTATATTTTGATTCACAATTGGCCGGAGCTCTTCAAAATCAGCGCCCTTGCCCTGACCACCCGCAATCCAAACAACCGTTTGTTCTAAATTATCTAGCGCGGTTGCGGTAGCCCCTATATTCGTAGCCTTCGAATCATTAACCCAGGAAACTCCATTAGTGACTGCAATGGTCTGCATACGATGCGCTAAACCATGGAAGTCGGCAACCGCTTGCACTAGATTAGCTAAGGGAATCTTCAAAAAACCCACTAAGGCGAAGGCACTCAATACATTCTTGACGTTATGCAAACCGATTAAGGGAATATCGCGTAATAACATTAAGCGTTGATCACCTTTAACCAACCAGCGTCTTCCCGACTGCCTGACCACACCAAAATCATTCTCACAAAGAGGTTGGTCAAGTTCAAAGCTGAGAATTTCATTGACATTACTTATCTGCGCAAGCCATTCATCATGCCTAGGTAATACGGCACGCTTGGCACCGCGAATGATACGCGCTTTCGCCAATACATAGTCACCCATCGAATCATATCGATCCATGTGATCCGCGCTTATATTTAAAATGGCCGCAGATTCGGCCGGCACATGATACGTTGTTTCGAGCTGAAAACTCGATAGCTCCAACACCACAACATCAAATTCTAACCCATCAGATAATGCATTCAATGCAGGCGAGCCGATATT
>CAYQVT010000043.1:0-2075 GCA_964420885.1 uncultured Gammaproteobacteria bacterium | reverse complement strand
CCCTCAAGCCGCCTGCCTCACACATCTCGCCAACTAATGACGTCACGGTGCTTTTACCATTTGAGCCGGTAATCGCAATCAGTGGTTTCCGGTTTTCTTGAATAAATAATTCAATGTCTCCGACAATATGAGCACCACGTTTCTTAGCGATTCTCAACATCGGTTCTTTCAGCGAGACACCGGGGCTAGCGACGACTAAATCAAAACCCGCTAGTTGGTGTTCTGAAAAAGAACCTAGACGTGACTCTACTTTAGGTAATTCACGTCTTAATTCTTGTAACAAAGGAGGCTGAACACGAGAATCGAACACCACGACCTCGATTCCACGCAAGCTAAGATACCTCGCCACACTGTAGCCCGAAGCACCCAAACCGATTACCGCCGCAGATGAGTATTGCTCTACGATGGATAATTGAGGATTGTAGGTTTGCGAAGTCATTGTTAAATACTATTTCTATCGAACTTTCAAGGTTGCCAAACCAATCAGCACCAACACTAAGCTAATGATCCAAAAGCGCACGATCACACGTGGTTCAGGCCAACCTTTTAATTCAAAGTGGTGATGAATTGGCGCCATTCGAAAGATCCGTTTGCCTGTGAGTTTGAACGACGCAACTTGTAGAATCACCGATACGGTTTCTAATACGAAAATACCCCCCATGATGAACAAAACCAATTCTTGACGCACGATTACAGCAACAACGCCAAGCGATGCGCCAAGTGAAAGCGAGCCGATATCACCCATAAACACTTGAGCCGGATAAGTGTTGAACCATAAAAACCCTAGACCTGCGCCAACTAACGCTGCACAGAATATGGCAACTTCTCCGGTTCCTGCAATCTTCGGAATTTGTAAGTAGTCGGCGAACACAACGTGACCTGACAGATAACAAAACACCGCTAAGGCTCCTGCGACCATCGCTGTTGGTACAATCGCAAGGCCGTCTAAACCGTCGGTCAAATTGACAGCATTACTGGTACCCACAATCACGAAATAAGTAAGCGGTAGAAACAACAAGCCTAAAGGAATGGCTACGCCCTTAAAAAACGGAATAATAAGTGATGTTTCTATTGGTGTTTGCGCTGTGGAATACAGCCAGTAAGCCGCAACTACTGCAACCAGACTTTGGCTTAAGAATTTATTTCTCGAGCCCATACCAACTGGATCTTTATGTACCAATTTCTGATAGTCGTCATACCATCCAATCAAGCCGTAAGAGAAGCATGTAAATAAGGTGATTTGAACAAAACGATTTGCCAAATCAGCCCAAAGTAAGGTAGATAAAATCACGGATAGCAATATCAATAAACCGCCCATTGTAGGCGTTCCAACTTTATCGAAGTGAGTCGGTGGGCCATCTTTACGAACCGTTTGACCAATTTTATACACACTCAGCTTGCGAATCATGACCGGCCCTAGAACTAATGCAACAATCAATGCCGTGAGTACAGAACAAATCGCCCGAAAGGTAATATACTGAAATACATTTAGAAAACTGTATTGTTCCGCAAGTGTGCCAAAAAGAGCATATAACATTAGTGTTCACCCCCTAGCGGTGTCTGTTTGTTCTCTTCCGATACGCTTATAGTCGGTTTCTCATTCAAAAGTCGCTTATGTAGTAGCTCAACCACTCTCTCCATTCTCGCCGAGCGAGAGCCTTTGACTAAAATAGTTCTACTCAAATCGTCCTGCTGCAGATGCTCCAAAAGCGCCTCTTGAGTTTCAAAAGCACGTGCACCCTTACCAAACTCGGATACAACTAACTTTGCATATTGGCCACAGGCGTATAGTTTCTTCACGCCTTGAATAGCGGCTTGCCGCCCTAGTGCCTTATGTTCGGCGTCCGCGGCAGCTCCTAGCTCAGCCATATCGCCTACTATCAGAAAATTATCATCACTTCGAGCTAAGACTTTGATTGCAGCGCGCATTGACGCGGGATTAGCGTTGTAGGTATCGTCTATCACTTCTACGCCTGCCAGCGTTTCAATATGCAATCGCCCACCAACCGGTTTGAATTTCGCTAGGCCAGATTCAATACATTCAAGCGGTACTTTGGCGGCAATGGCAACCGCAA
>CAYQVT010000042.1:0-20784 GCA_964420885.1 uncultured Gammaproteobacteria bacterium | reverse complement strand
GTATTTTCAGCTCACTATCGTCTACACGGCATAGGCCCTCGAGAACCTTGGTCCTATTCTGAGCAAGCCAATCAAGCCGTGATGGATGCACTTTCTTTGCGTTACCGCCTGCAAGCGTATCTACAAAAGGCCATGTACCAAGCGGCGAATATGAGTTTGCCTGTCCAAAGGCCGATGGTTATCGCATTCCCAAATGAAAAACAGTCTTGGGCGTTTGAAAACCAGTTTATGTTCGGCGACGATTTACTAGTCGTGCCTTGCTTTGACCCGCAAGGTGATATTGAATTTTATTTGCCGGAAGGCCAATGGCTTCCATTCGATATTAGTAAGCTTGAACCAGGGCAAGCTTTGACCGGCTCCAAAGTTTATCAACGCACCTTAGCAATTGATGAAATGGCAGTGTTTGTCAGACAAGGCGTGAAGATACCGCTTAATTCCAAAGTACTTAACACGATAGATATCCCGCAAAACCGCGAGGGAGTATTTGAAGTGATAGAGCATTGGCCAGTTAATTGAGGGCTAAATCAATCAGTATGTCTCAAATCTAGCGCCTAAATCGGCCGCGCCGTATCAAGAAAAATAACTATCAGAGGAGAATCCATGCAAACATCGCAATTACTTTTTACCTTAGGCTCATGCGTTTTCTTTATGGGCTTAGTAGGAATTATTTCCTACTTAAAGACTCGCGATAGTGTTGATGACAAAGATGGTTACTTCTTAGCCGGCAGGGGCTTAACCGGAATTTTTATCGCCGGCTCAATGTTATTGACCAATTTGTCAGCGGAGCAGCTCACTGGCCTGAATGGGTCAGCCTACCAGCATAATATGAGTGCCATGGCGTGGGAAGTTACGGCTGGCTTCGCTACGATTATTATGGCGATGGTTTTCTTGCCGAGGTATTTAGCGGGCGCTTTCACCACATTGCCAGGATTTTTGAAAGATCGCTATGACGACGACGTACGTCGAATAACGGTGGTTTTGTTCATGCTTGGATACGGCTTGGTAACGATTCCGTCGGTGTTGTATTCGGGGTCCTTGGCAGTCATAAAGCTATTTGATGTGCCCACCATAACCGGGCTCGGCGGCGAGGCCTCAGTTTTTCTAACCGTGGCGGTGATCGGTACGGTTGGCGCTGTTTACGCGGTGTTTGGTGGTCTTAAAGCTGTGGTTGTTTCGGACACAATAAATGGCATTGGTTTATTGATCATTGGAATTTTAGTTCCAACTTTAGGCCTGATCATGTTGGGGGATGGCAGCTTTATGGCGGGCTTGACCACCATTGCCAGTTCTAATACTGAGAAGTTGAATGCCATCGGAAGCGCTTCCGACCCTGTCCCATTTGGCACGATTTTTACCGGAATGATTCTCGCGAATTTATTTTATTGGGGCACCAATCAATACGTGATTCAGCGTACATTGGGTGCAGCAAGCTTAGCAGAAGGGCAAAAAGGCGTGTTGTTATCGGGTTATTTCAAGTTATTGGTGCCGTTTATGATGATGGTTCCTGGCTTGATTGCATTTCACTTATACGGCCCAGTTGGTGGTGCAGTGCCTCAAATGGATTTGGCCTATCCGCAATTAGTTAAAGACGTGCTACCAGTTTACCTATCCGGCTTTTTTCTCGCCGTATTGCTTGGAGCTGTCTTCAGTTCGTTTAATTCACTGCTGAACAGTGCTGCTACTTTATTCGTACTCGATGTTTATCAACCGTTGATGAAATCAGAGATGAGTGACGCGCAGCTGATCAAAATAGCCAAGATCGCCAGTGTCGTGATTGCTTTATTTTCGTTTATTGCCGCACCGATGTTGCAATACGCTGAAGAAGGGTTGTGGCAAATCATTCGTATATTTACCGGTTTCTATAATATTCCGGTTATCGCGATTGTATTAGTGGGGCTTTTTACCACGCATGTGCCAGCCAATGGCGCTAAAGTTGCGGTGATATTTCATGTGATTGCCTATGGTTTGATTAAATTTGTTATCGATGTCGACATTCATTTTATTCACCTTTACGCGGTATTGTTCTTTATCGAAGTGGCAATCATGCTGTTTTTCGGAATGATCCAACCAAAGCAAGGAGGGTCTCATTTTACCCATAAGCCAAAGGTGGATCTGACGCCGTGGCGATATGGCTGGGCGGCGAGTTCTACAATGCTTAGTGGAATAGTAGCCTTGTATTTGTTGTTCTCTCCAATTGGTTTGGTTGGAGGCCTGACGAGCTACTTTTGGATTTGTTTATCAGCTCTGATTATCTTTAACATTGTGTTTAGTATTTGGTCAGTAAAAAGATCTGCCGCGAGTTGATAGCCAGAAAACGGGAAGGATGACTCTTGTTTTTGATATCTTATATAAGATATGTCTTGTAAAAGACTGCTGAAGTCAGATAGACTGTTGTTAAGCATATGTCTTATTCGTTGTGGGCATATCATTTCAATGTGGTTGCTTTGAATCTCCAGATTTATTAGGTCGGGGAGTCTAGAGCTTATTTACTATTGTCTTTTTTGAGAAGGAGAGACATGGCTTAAATGAAAGTATCCATACTGGTTAACTAAAAAGAGAGGAAAATAATGAAAGTTGACGCCCGAAGAAGTTTAAAGAAATTTGCATTGACTACAATTGCTGCGGCAATAATAGCGCCGAGCGCACACGCGCAAAGTGGCGGCCTATTAGAAGAAATCATTGTAACGGCGCAAAAACGTGAACAAAGCTTACAAGAAGTACCATTAGCTGTGACTGTATTAGGGCAAGATCAAATCGATTCAAGCTTTGGCGAGAATATTGAAGCCCTGCAAGCGCTTGTTCCAAGTGTGAGTTTTAGAACAGGTAATACTACCCGAAATTCAGCGATAACCGTTCGAGGCATAGGCACTGTGTCATTCAGTATCGGCGCCGAGCCAAGTGTATCAACCGTGGTTGATGGTGTGGTATTAGGTCGTTCAGGCCAAGCGTTTGGTGACTTATATGATCTTGAGCGGGTCGAGGTATTGCGTGGTCCTCAAGGCACATTATTTGGAAAGAACGCATCAGCTGGTGTGGTTAATTTAGTGACTCGCAAACCATCTGATGAATTCGAGGGCTACGTTAAAGCCAGTGTTTTCGAAGACAATGAGTACATCGTGAAGGGAAGAGTGTCTGGGCCGATTACTGATCGTTTAAACGGTAGTATCACCGCATTCAGCTCAGAATTTGATGGTTTTATTCGTAATGTTTTTAATAATCAAGATGTTAACGGTTATGACAAACAGGGTTTTAGAGCCATGTTGGACTACGAAATCTCAGATACCAGTAGTCTATTAGTTACATTTGAAGATTACGATGCTAACAATGACTGTTGTGCAGATCTAGAGGCGCGCGAGAGCGGGCGTAATCCATTATCTGAAGCGCTTCCGCAAAATGGTTCCGATTTAGATTTAGATCAACGCTTGGTTGACCACGACTTTGAAACTCGCACTCTTGATTCCACCACCGCGGTGTCAGTGGTATTCGAATCGGAAATTGCTGGTCACGCCTTTACCTCAATAACAGCAGTTAGAAATTGGGATAATACTGAGTTTCGTGAAGGAGATTTCACTTCGATTGCTGGGGACAGTAATCTCCCAGTTTTTGGTGTGCCATTTCAATTGCATGATGTTGGCCCACAAGAATGGGAGCAATTCTCACAAGAAATTCGTTTTACTTCTCTAGGTGATGGCCCACTTCAATATCAAGTAGGTGCTTTTTATTGGGATATCGAATCGGCTCGAAACTTTACACGAGATGCTAGCTGTCAGAATAATAACGGCCAACTCGCGGCCGCGATTGATAACCATTTGAGAATCACACTGAGCGACAATACCACCAGTGT
Organism: uncultured Gammaproteobacteria bacterium; assembly: GCA_964420885.1. Taxonomy (GTDB): domain Bacteria; phylum Pseudomonadota; class Gammaproteobacteria; order Arenicellales; family Arenicellaceae; genus Arenicella. Next base: position 16,940 of record CAYQVT010000042.1, on the reverse strand, counting down.
CGATGATTTTATCGCTGCCAATGGTATCACGTGTAACGCCAATGACATCGTGTCGGCGACCGCTTTCTTTGATACTAACTTCCAGAACTTCGCAGTGTTTGGCGATGGCTCATACGCACTTAACGATCAAGTTAAAGTTTTGTTTGGCCTACGCTTTACCGATGACGAGTTGACGTTTAACCATAATCGCAGAAATAATGATGAATTCGGGCGTCGCGGAGTAGGTGTTAGACCTAGGTTTTCAGACGGTAACAATCAATTTGATACTAATTTTTCAGGTGAAACTGACGAAACTGATCTTTCCGGGAAAATCGGCTTAGAATGGGCAGTGAACGACTCTAACTTGTTGTATTACACCTATGCGACCGGCTACAAAGGCCCCGCATTTAACGTGTTCTTCAACCTTGACGACGACGACATTGCGCCAATTGATCCTGAAGAATCCGAGGCACATGAAATTGGTTGGAAGTATTCGGCTGACAATTTGATTTTTAATGTCGCGATCTATAGCACCGAGTTTGAGAATTTCCAAGCAAATGATTTTGACAATTCTGATGGTACAACGGTAACTGGTTTCACCAATGGTGGTGATGTCGAAACCGAAGGTGTCGAACTTGACTTCATTTGGCAAGTCACCGAGAACTTTTCGCTCAACGGTGGTTTTGCCCTCTCTGAAGCTGAATCTACCATTGGCGATGAGTTACCGTTTGCCCCAGACACTAAATATACGGTGATGGGAGATTATGATTTGCCCCTAAGCAATGGTGGGCGCATAAACTTCAATAGCTTTTATACGTATACGGATGAACAGTTGTCAGGAAACATTGGCCAAGATGCGGTATCGAACCCTGTGGTGCTATTGCCCGACTACGGAATCTGGAGCGGCAGTATCAGCTATATTACGCCAGACGATCGGTTTAAATTTAGCTTGGTTGGCAAGAATTTGACCGACGAATCCTACGTAACTACGTTTTCTGGCGATGGCTTTCGCTATCAAATTCCACGTGGTGCGGACCGAGTTCTTGGTTTATCAGTCGCCGCAAATTTTTAATACTAACCATGTAGATTCTGTTGGGCTGCCATTAAGGGCAGCTCAACAGCTAGCTTTTTCATTTGCAGGAATACGGAATCTCATGTTCGGGTGTCGGCTTACCGACTTTTTTTAGTCACGACTAGGTAATGCACGTACTCGATAGAGGGAAAGGAATGGTCCAATGGGTTCATTTAGCCTAGTACTGGCCTCATCAACTTTTTGTTCGCTGATCTCTGAAACAGAGCGGCTCCTTCGCCACGTTCCCTTGCTTGGAGTGCTTATAACGCTAAATGCGTGCACTATATCAAGGTAAGTCTTCTAATAAACCCCTTTGGTCACACTCTAAGCAAAGCCTTAATAGCAGGTCGCGTGGCGGCGACTATTAGAAACCACCGTTGTTTGCAGACGATGAATAAGAGTGCCTTTACCGCCGCAACAAGGGCAGTCCAGGTTCTTGGCAATGTCGCTAATTAACTGGTTGGGATCTAGCTCTGTGAGTTGCCATTCGTGATGACAATACATGTTATTGGCGCAATACGCCCAGAATACAAAGCCTGCTCCAAAGTCGCGTGGTGATTTTGGGTTGATTGGTTTCATTAATCAAATAGTGTCGGTATGCGCAGTAAGATGCTCTCTTACAGCTTTTATGGACTCGTCGGTATTCGTAACCACTTTTGAACTCACACCTTCGAGTTCAATTATTGTGATCTCTATTTCGGATCCATCTTTGAGTCGGTAAACGTTGGAATTATCACCAGAATCAGTCAATATCATTACATTACATCCTCTTAGTAAGTTGAACTGATGATGGTACCGCTTATGTTTAGGCGTTGGTATCACCCGTTTGGGTGATATTCTGAATACAGAGAGTAGTTTCTCTGTGTCTATGTGCTATACCGATGAGATAGTAATTCAACTTTAAGTTTGCACAATGCCTGCATAAAAACAATATGAAGTTCTGAGATCAGGACCGATCTATTGCCTATGATTTCCTTGTTGGAGCCGTCGATTAATGACACAAATCGACGTGGCGATATCAGAATACTGTGTTTGAGAAGACATTTATTATTCAATAACCGAGTTAGTCATTAAATTATATTGGTAACCTAGTTTAATGGGCGGTGCAAGAATTGAGATACCTGAAACAGTCTCTGTGGAAATCCCTGAAAACGTCCTTTTTACAGCGTATTACGCTCGCTTTTCAGCGATTCATTCGGACCCATTTTTCTCTTTCCCTACTTTCTCTTTAAGAATAATGCTTTGTGAGTCACGAACAATTTTTAAAAAATGATAACAGGGAATTATCAAGGAATATGTTAATGAATCAAATTAAAGTTAAATTGGCTCCAGTTAGGGGCGCCTCAATCAAATAATAGTGCCCGCGAACTGATACACATTTGTTTTACTCTTCTAGAATGTCGTTTTAACTAGTTTCGCTTGTCTACAAAGGTCACTAAATTGTTATCTATGAGTTTTAACTCACTACTACAGGCACCGAGAACCCGTTTATCGCGGTCGATCAAATCGCACTTAGTTCGTTCGACGGCAATGCTCGAAATCTCGTCACACGCACCTTTGGTCATAATTGGGCTGACGTAAGACCGACTATTCGGTTTAATCGTTTTTTCACCAGTCATACCAAATGTTAGGTTTTTTGCGTTGAGAATTTGATAGCTAATGATTTTCGCACGTGCGATTTGTTCAACACCACTAATAAACTGAAAATGAAGTTTGCACATCGGCTCGCTACCAGCTATTTCTTCCTTCTCTATCACTTCAACACCAACTAAGCCTTTCTCTATAGACTCAGCATTAGTAATGCTTGAGATAACTACCGCGTACCCAATAAGGCCCGCACATACAATGCTTCTGAAAATTTGAATATTTAATTTCATTATAGCTTCCTAAGTTTTGACTGACGTTTATCTTATTGTAGCGTACTACTTAGCGTAGTTGGCGCAGCATCCTCGAAAAAGGGTATATCGCTAAACCTTGGTTACCTTTATCACTATTTTGAGTTGTCCTAAGAAACAGGGAAGTCTAACCTGAATAGGTCTCGTGTTGAAGAATGGCATTGCTAGCTTGTACACGGTTATTAACACCAAGCTTTCTATAAATGTTTTTGAGATGGGTCGAAATAGTACTTTCGGATAGGTGCAGCACATCAGCGCATCTTTTACGTGAATAGCCTGTCGCTATTTGATGAAGTATGTGACTTTCACGAGGGGTTAGTGACTTAAGCTTCAAAGAACTTGGAACGCACTTGTTTTTTGTGGGGCCAGTTTCGCTGGCGTTTATTATGTCTTTATGTTGCCACTTCTTAACAAGCAAGTCGTCCAGTTGACGATGTACTAGAAAGCAAGCCATTTGCAGTATTTTTAGTGTGCGATTGCAAAGCGCTTCGAAATCCCTTCGTTTAAGACTTGAGCCTAAAATAATAACGCCAGAACTTTTTTTACAAACAATAGTAAGTGGTATTACGACACCAGCAATTAATCCGAGGTCGGAGGCTCTACTTACAGAGGCACACTCAAATGATTTAGGGGCTCTCACATCGCAAACATCTGTAAACTCAGTACCGAAATAAGCTAGGTCATTGGTTTTACTATAGCGCTCAAAAACACTTGAACTAAATACTGTTCGGTTTTCAACACCCGATCCAAAATTATTGAAACCATAACTAGTAGCCGAAAGTTGATGATCTAAATTATAGGCTACGTAATCGAACCCTAGCCACTCTACCATTGATACAATTTCCAACTCAACTTCATCTAACGAATCGAGTGACTCTATCCGCGTGATTCTCTCCATTATTTGCGCAACGTTGATATTACCCATTTGCTTTCTCACTCTATTTTATAATTTAAGAAAATTTGTGATACGTTGAGAAAATACTGTTAATAAAAAACACAGTAAAAACTGTTCAGAACGCCTTCCTAAACTTGACCCACGAAGAGTGAATCAGCTAGCTAACTTAGGTTACTTTGACCGCTTAAATGCCTCAACTGGCCGATCGGCCAGTCTGGAAATAGCGCATTAGCTTTTGTTTGACAAGTGGTATTAAATCAACGAATTTGACCTTATGAAAAAGAGGTGTACCGACATTTGGGTATTCCACATTATTAACTTTAGATAAAAACTAATGAATAACCAAAATGCTCAAGTAGTAACGTTCGAGAAATTTCGAATCAGAGAGTGCATTAAGGCGCAGAAAGCACAATGGAAAAGTACGGTTGTGTCTGAACTGCTTACTTACGCTTTTACGATTTGGGTGAGTTGGCAATATGCCTCTGCTTGGGCGCTGATAAGCTGGTTAGTGTTTGCTTGTGGCGCAACAGTATTTTTTGTTTATGCACTCAACAAACCTATTGAAAAGCTTGAAGCATCACGTTATTGGCAACATTGGGCTATCTGTGCAAACTTCGCAACAGCGGCCCCTTGGGGGATTTTTACCTTACTATTTCTAGATACAAATGGCTATCAACACGTGGTATTTCTACTGTGCATCTATACCGCGATTATGTCTGGGTCACTCGCCACCAACACAAGCTCTCAAGCATCTTACTGCGCATTCGTTGTAGGACTAACCGTACCTTTCTTCATCAAACTCATATTGACTGGTGATCAGCAATTTGTACTTCTTGGCATTATGATTACTGTCTATGCAGTAATGATGTGTTTCCTTTCAAAAAACTGTAATGATCTGTTTATGAAATCGGTTGTTTCTAGCTTTGAAAATCTAGACTTAGTGCAAAAACTGTCTGAAGAAAAAGCGGTTGCTGAAAAAGCAGTAAAAGCCAAAACGCAATTTTTAGCAGCCGCGAGCCATGACCTTCGACAACCGTTAAACGCTATCAATCTTTTTATCGGCACTCTTAAAACGGCTAAAGAAAAAGCTAGGCAAAACCAACTGATTAAAAAAATTGATACATCATTAATTGCACTAAATAAAATGCTTCATGGCTTACTTGATATTTCTAAATTAGATGCTGAAGTTACTGAAAATGCTCCTCGTAATCTTCCTCTTGCCAGCTTAGGCCATTTGCTGGTTGCAGAGTATGAAAAAACTACTAATGTAAAAATTATCGCCGATATTGATAAAGATATTTATGTATGGGCTGATCAAAGTATTCTATATAGAGTAGTCAGAAATATTCTCGACAATGCTGTCAAATATACGATTGAAGGTGAAATAAAAGTCGCCGCGACTAGTAACGATGAGCAAGTAATAGTTAAGGTTAGTGATACTGGTATAGGCATACCATCTAATGAACTTGAATCTGTATTGACAGAGTTTAAACAGCTTAATAATCCCGAGCGAGACCGTGAAAAAGGCTTGGGGTTAGGGCTTTCCATCGTTGACCGGCTTTGTAAAATCGCTGGATTTGATCTTACTATCAGCTCTCAAGTGGGGGTTGGAAGTACCGTAAGTATTGGGCTGCCGAGAGGTGTCATAGTAAGCTCTGAAGATTTTGTGCCGAAAGATGCTTCCAACCTAAGGAATAAGCATTTAGTTGTAATCGATGATGAAGTGAGTATCTTAGATGCTATGACAGGTACTCTGATCGGCTGGGATTGTAAGGTCATTGCCTGTTCATCTCAAGCGCAAGCATTATCAAAATTGATTGATAGCAATATCATACCAGACTGCATTATTAGTGATTTCCGACTTCGAAATAACGAAGATGGTATAACGGCAATTTCTTCTATTCGCGAAGAGTTTAACCGTGAAATACCAGCAATTTTAATTACCGGGGATACGGCGCCAGATAGAATCACTCAAGCTCACAGTGCTAATGTAAGTGTTATGTTTAAACCGATTCAGGTTCAACAGTTAAAAGATCAACTCTTAGAAATATTAGTTTGAAAGTAGGACGTAAAATTTCTTGCTATTAGATCAACTTCCGTCTTTCCGCTTCGCGAACACAGGTGGTGCGGTTATTGACCTCAAGTATTTTAAATGCTTTTTCTACGTGCCGTTTAACTGCAGAAAGGCTTATACCAAGAACCTCAGCAATGCCAGGGTTACTCATGCCATCACGTATTAATCCGATAACTTCTCTTTGTCGTTCGCTTAGAACTTGTTCGCTGGGTGTGGGGTTGCTAGAGCGTGCCGTCACCCAATCGGTGAAAGCAAACATTTCATCTGGTAGATACCGGTCACCGTTAAGAAGTTTTGTTACCGCTTCTAACATTTGTTCGCTGCCGCTGTCCTTAGAAATATAACCGCACGCCCCTAGAGCAATAGCCGACTCAACATCAGCTTCAGACTGACTGCCTGAAATAACTGCAACACGTAGTGGTATATTTTGAGCCTGCAGAGCTTTCAAAAAAATCAACCCGTTCATTGAAGGCATTTGTATGTCTGTCAGCACTAAGTCGTAGCGCAATAAGGCTTGCAAATCTGTGAGCAAACGCTGTGCATCTGTTTCTAAATCTACTGTTATCTCTTCCTTTAACCCTGTCAACAGGCTCTTAAGTCCATCGGCAAATAAACGATGGTCATCTAGAAGTAGTATTTTAACTTTCGACATATTTACGGGCTCCATTGTGAGTCTTGGCCGTTTACAAACACACCACCGCTACCTTATAGTTTTTAGCGACAATCGGGAAACAAAAATCATCGACTTCTTCTGGTAATGCTTTCAACTGATGAGCAAAAACTTCAAAGGGTTAGGTTGAGGTGTCTTGATAAATAAGGTGCGAACCAGAGCTGTTTATTTGTATCCCATAGTGTGGGAATGCATTGCTAGACGAGCCGCTTAACTGGGTTAAGTCACCAGTATTAACATTAAGAGAGAATATTTGTTGCGCGTTTTTTTCGCTGGGTATTGCGGTGAATACGACTCGTTCTTGATCTGAGCTTACCGAAAAACTGATCGCTTCAGAGACGGAGGTTACTTGTGCATTATCCCCGTTTGCCGTATCAATAAAGTACAGCTGTCGGTTTGATAAATTTCTCAGCGGTGAGTAGCTTGCTACAACGAAATCGTCGTTAAGCGTTTGATAATCAAGAATCTGTATTCCAACGGGAGTCAGCAAACTGAGATTTTGATTTGAGTCGTATTTAAAAAGCGCACCAAACGATCGCGTTTGACCGTTGATTGTCGCGTTTCCGGAGGTACGTAAAACGATATCATGACCGTCACCTAAAAATACAAAGTCTCGAACATCGCCCGTTGTATCTGATCCCAAAAATAGACGATCCGGATTGCCTCCACCGATTGGTGTCGAGTATAAATTCACTGGCGCGGGGTCAGCCGTTATCTCCCTAGCGATATTCACCACAGACCCACTATCAAGGGCAATTTTATAATTGAATAATGAGCTTACGCTGGCCAATAGAGTTTCATTAAAGCCGTTAAAGCCAACGCTGTATAATTCTCGGTTGTTACCAGACTTGATGGGAAATGCAGCTTTACTGCCGTCAAGGCTAAGTTGCACGTTTTCTTCAACACTGTTGATTGTCGAACTAGTATTATTGAGTCGCCTTGGGTTACCACCGTTAACGGGTATCGTGAACAGGTTAAAGTCTCCAGGAACCGTTGTGCCCTGTTCAAATAGTCTGTCACCTGCCCGATATACCAGCAACGAACCGTTATTAACGAAACCGATGGGGTCGAACTCTTTATCTGAATGCAATAAGGTACTATTCCCGTCATTAATCGATACGCTGTACAATCTCTGAAGCTGTATTGGTAAAAGGTTTATCAAGGACGGCGCTCTATTCACGTAGATAATGTTTTTACTGTCAGGGCCAATCAAGAAGGAACGGACATTGTCATTATCATTAATTCGTACATTGAGCTGTACGGGGTTACTGCTGTCAATTTTGTTTGAATAAAGTTCTGTATTCTCTACAGGCTGCGCCAGAGCTTGCGTTGGGATATTGGTTCGGCGTACTCGGTAAATCACATATTGACTGTCTGGGCTAATTTCAATACCAAAAAAAAATTCGACCTCTAAACCCTCACTTAACTTTGTTGTGCGCCCGCTGCTTAGTGATACTGAAAAGATATCACTTTCACCTAAAGTGCGATATTCAACCTCGTACACCCCATATGAGCCGTCCGTATTAAACTGCACACTAGAGATAAACTGATCTCCTACTAGGTCATTGCTTAGTTTATATGCTGTACCGATTTGTGCCTTACTTGAGGCAATTCCCAACAAACCTATCGCTAAAGCTATGGTTAGAAAGATCATGCGTCGCAAACTACTTATCATAATTTCACCAGTATAATTTAGAAAAAATGCACGGCGTTGCCTATATAACAATGCAATGAAAGATAAGCGGCTAAAGTAATCGAGGCTTCGAAAGTATGACATCACTTGGGCCTGCGAAGTTACCGCTAATCTTAAATGTGCTGCCCACTTGGGCGAAACTCGACAACGATAGGCTTAGCACGCCCAGTAAAACGAAAAGAGAGAATTTGTTTGTTTTTATGCAACGCATTTATAAACCTTACTTTGGTAGTCGCTTGTTCTCTTAAAAAATTAGGACAATATGAGGTGATTTTACGAGATCAGTTTATTTTTGCGCTATCCCCAAAACAGGGGATATTTACCAGCAAACGTAAAGCTGCTTTTTATAGCCAACTTGTGTCATTTATACTTAAACAAAACCTTCAGTTAGTAACGCAATTCTTTCTGAGTTATTACAAACTCAACTTCCATATTGGCGACCGTTTTTTCCTGTCCCTTTGTAAAGTTAACTTTGTCAGAAAAGCGGCCAGTCACCTGCCTTTCTTTATGGATGCTGCCGACATTGCGCCAAGCGGTCACAGAGATTATTTTAGTTGGATTGCATTCCGCAGATTTGCCATAGGTCTTTAACCGAACCTGCGGCCCTTTTTGTTGCGCTAAATTCACTTCATCACATTCATCACCTTGAGTTATCGCATTGCCCTGCCAAGTAGATGCTCTATTGTCACCCACTTGTAACTCGCCGCTGGTGGTTCGTTTTAAAGTGCTGATTTGGAGAGAGCCATCACTGCTTTGAATATCTCTTGCTTCAAAGAAAGTGACGCCTTCCGGACCATTGTTTTTTGCGAAAGATAATGCGACACCTGAACTCGAGCGGCTGCTAGCAACATATTCATACCTACCTTTATTGAGGCCTGAGCTAAAGGTAATGATTAATTTGTCTTCGTCCCAAGTGACTTCTTTAGCAGCGTTGGGTTGCGCTTTTTCTGGACCTTTTGCCGATTTCATCTCATCATTCGAACAGGCGGTTGAGCAGTATGACAATACAAAAATTGCGAATATTGTTGTGATTTTTGTTCTTCTCATTTTTATTAGAGGCATTCGGTTGTGACAGTAATTGAAATTGGTTTTTATAGAATGCGTCTACATTAGAGTGGCTTCGGTATTTTCGCTATCCCCTAAATAGGGGATACGTCACAACAATGTTGATTAAAGCGTTCCTTGCCATTGCTAGAGAGGATTTCTTCGACTAATAAATAACGGTCGTCAGGGTCAATTTAAATACTTTGTTTCGAAATAGCATTGGCTGCCTGAACACGGTTATTGACACCTAGTTTTCGGTATATGTTCTTTATGTGTGTAGAGATCGTGCTTTCTGACAAATTGAGATTGTCGGCGCATTTTTTTCTTGAGTAGCCATCCGCTATCTTTCTCAGAATATCATTCTCTCTAGGAGTGAGCGTCTCTAAACTTCCACTCTCAGGTTCTGTGTTTCTGATATGCCCTTCGGGCTGTTCTATCAAAATGTTTTGTTGGTTTAATACTTTTTCAATATGTCTGTGAACTAACATGCACATAACATGTGCCGCTCCTTTCACTTCATCACACAACGCTTCAAACGGCGCGCGTTTCAAGCTGCTCCCCAAATTAAACCCGCCATAGCGATTTGATCCAGATAAACGTAGCGGAATGGCTAGGCCTGAAATCATGCCAAGTTTAGTACCACGTTCAATCAACTCGTAGGCCTCAGGCGGCATGTCTAAATCGACGTGCATATCTAGGAACTCAGGCCCAGTAAACATGGTGTCGTAACTGTGGCAGCAAAAATCTAAAAAAGGGTCGTAAAAGTCTTCTTTGTTTTCAGGGTGTAAACCGAAGTTATCGTAATAATAAAAGTCGTCGCTATCGTTGTTCGATATGGTGTAAATGACATAGTCAAAGCCTATTTCCTTGGCTATTGGTACAAACTCGGCCCAAATACTATCTAAATCGCTTAGTGACTCTATGTGCGTCACTCTTTCCATTATTGACATCGCAGTTTTTTGTTTTGTTTTGTTTTGTTTTGTTTGGGCAAATATACCCTTTTTTGGGGATACAGTGTGCAGTGGGTGTGTATTTATACTCGATATTCGCGATTTATTAGTAAATTGAATCACATTCAACGAAATCCATTTAAAAATACGTCACATGACCACGATTACCAAATGCCCTAGTTACGGACGGCCTCTCTTTTTGAACTTAGCACTTTGCTTTTCAATTGCCGCTTGCGGGTCTAATGATGATTCGAAGATTGCCACTGATACACCACCAGACGCCAGTTCAGCCAAAGAAGGGGCAATTACCTTTAGAGTGGCTAACTCAAGATACGATGGTTACGGCAATTGCATAGTCTCAATGGCTGAGATTAATAATAGTGGGCACGATATAAGAATACTTCAGATATCCAAATATGAAGCACAAACGGCCTCTGGCAAAACGAGTGATAATTCAGTTCTTTATGATGGAATGAAAAACAAGGAAAGCCGCCAGTCTAGCTTTTATATAAAAGCCTCGAGTTGCGATGGAGTCACTGTTGATATTGTTTCAGTGCTTTGTCGCTCGATGGATGATCGTAATGAAATCTGTGACAAGGAAATTGAGTATGTGCTCGAAGGTGACGATAAGGTTACGCTTACAGGTTCGTTCAAATCTTAGTTTATGTCTATGCGCCTAATTAGGCACTCAACTAGTTTTTTCGTCAGAGGAAAAGTACTGTGACTACTATAAAAAGGAAGTTTTTTTTCAGGCTTTCTAGTTGTTCTGCTCTGCTTGTTATTAGTTTTACATTTGCGGTACTCGCCTGCAGCTCCGCACAAGCCAACTCTAATATGGCGAATAAGGTTGTGCCAATTATTGTTTCAATGCTGCTTGATGAAGAAACGCCTCAACCACCGAGCATCAATGCAATAAGTTATGCGCAAAAAGGGCCGTTTCGGTCCGGGGCTACAGCAACCATTCAACCGCTGGATAATACAAACCTAAGTGCTGGTGGCTCTGTCATGACAATAACAGGCGACCGGGGATTAATTCAGTTGCCTCAACCATTGACGAATGCGGCTCTTTGGGCATGGGTAAGCGTTGATGGTATGGCGTTTAATGAAAACACGGCGCTTGATGAAATAGCGCACGTAGAAGGCTTAATCCCAGTAAAAAACGGGATGTTAGAAGGCAATCTAAATGTCTTTAGTTGGCTCGTTGGTCAGCGCGCGCGCGTTATTTCTACCAGCAACAATCAAGAATTAAGCCTAGCCATTATTGATGTTCAACGCGAAGCTTATCGTGCGTTTGGCTTGTATACCGAACCACACAAAATCGACATCTTAGTTGATCGAGCTTTTAATGCCCATGCCTTACTATTTTCAGCAGCATTACTAAAGCTAGTTAACCCACAAAAGAGCCTCACTGAGTTAGTCAATGATTTTACTGACGATGGACGAATCAACACAGAGCAAGGTGGCGCTATGCTCGAATCGCTGGCACTTAGATCACCACAAGAAACCTTAGACACGGCAATTGCAAACATTAACGCAGAATACGGCATCAACCTCAGCGCTAGAGTAGCGACAGGCTTACTACCTCTGGAAAATGTACCTTGTGGAGACCAAGTGTGCTTAGGCAAGGAACAAATAATTACATTAGAGGCACAAAACACGGGGTTTGTGCCTGTGAAAGTTTTTGAATCAGGTACGTATGCACCGCAGGTTATTCATTCTACGTTCAATTTATTTCATATAGACATATTACAAAACTCAATGGCCTCGGCTGTTGCTAGTTTAGGCCAAGGAGGGACGCCCGTATTACCTCTAGAAGCGGGTGATGGAACCATTGAAAGCGGTGCTAGAAATAATTCTTCACAAGAGGAAATTACAGCCACGCTAAGACTGTTTAGAGTTGGTGACGGCACCATAGAAACGCCCAAGTACATACCGGTTAACCAACCTAACTTTGGCATTGTCAGCCAGCTCGGTGGTCAAGCTAATGCCTACTATGCTATTGAAGCCGGTATTGGCAGCCCATTCCGCGTAAATATATCGGATGTTCGATCGAACGACTCATTCCGAATCACGATTACTGATCGCTCTGGAACGATCTATCAAAAAGCCGGCAATGGCGGTGTGGTGTTTGACTTTGACTCTCCGTCTGGTTCTTCAGTGATTCACACACAGTACACCGATGCGTCACAAGTGAACATGGCCGGTTCGCTGGATTTTCGTTTAACGGTGACACCCGTCTCATCGGCTATGGCCAATATTGACCCCGATACCATCATCAGCAACTAAAACAACATCCAATAAGGAATACGTTTATGAAAATTGAATTACGCGCATTTAGCGTCATCGCTCTATTATTGACCTCAACGTCCTATGCCGACGAAGCTCTGTTTAGTGAACGCTTGTGCAAAAAGATGCAAAGTTGCAGCGTTCAACAAATGAAAGAGGACGGTGCGCCTGAGCAAATGATTGAGATGGTGCAAGGCATCTTTGCTCAACAGTGTGCCTCGATTGATGAGCTTTTCAGTATGACCACAAAAGCCAATGGATTGTACGAAAAAGCGAAAAAATGTACCGAGACGCGCGAAGCGATGAGCTGTGACGACCTGCTCAACAATAACGATTCGCCTGAATGCAAGGAATTTGAAGAAGCGGTTAATAACTCCGCGTTTAGCAAGGTGGGCGGTTAAAATGAGAATTATCCTTAGCTGTTTAATGTATCGTTCGTTTGCCTGTATTGCCACTCGCTTAAGCATTGCTGCTGCATTATTACTTTCCACTCATGCTCAGTCTGCGTCATTTGATCTGATCACCTCTGCGCCTGTTGGCAGTTGGCAGCTCAGGGAGTCCGTTGATACAAACCATAAAGGCAAACAAAGCGTGACTAAAATGAAGACTTCAATGGTTGGCAAAGAGCAACGTAATGGTCAAACGTACTATTGGATAGAAGTATACGTTGAAACTTTCAAAATTAAGAAAAATGGAAAACGTAAAGCCACAGGCAAACCATCAATCATAAAATCATTGATACCTGAAAGGGACCTAAAAGGCGACCCCGCAAACGCGATTAATAATTTACGTGCTTTTGGTGTCGAAACCATAGTTCAAAGTGGCAATCAAACGCCAATGAAAATGACCAAGAGCGGTGGGCTTATTTCTGGTGCTATGAAAGCGGCCAATATTGAAGTAAAGCATGACTACCAAAACTTTGGCAATGAAACGGTCACCGTTGCCGCTGGCACATTCAGCACTCAAAAGTTAGGCGGCACTGGTGAAGTTACGACAAAGATAGTGTTCAAAAAAATCAATGTTAAAAGTGACTCCACAGCGTGGACCAGTAACAAAGTACCCTTTGGCTTAGTGAAAGCGCAAGGCACGACAATCACCAACGGTAAAACCAGTACCCATCAAACCGAACTGCTAGAGTTCGGCCGTACCGGTGCTAAATCTGCGATTGTAAAAGAGCCACAAGAGATGCCTTCGATTAAGGGCGTTTTTGGCAATTGATTTTTAGTTAACGCATAAGTGATTCAAAACATGATGCATATCACTACACTACGAACTTATTTTGGCACCACGCTTACCTCCCTATTGTTTATCCAAGCTTGCTCTGCAGGGCATCACGCTGAAGTTGAGCAAGGTTTAACCTTACAGGCGCTAAGGGTCGATACTGGCGAGGCTGTTTGGCCAGTGAAATGGATATTAAAAGGTAATGATGAGACTTACGATTTATTAGAAGACAGTGCCACATTAAACCTTAGCCAAATGCAAGCATACGAACTACGAGCGGGCGACTACACCGCCACGGCTTACTCAGGAGATTTTGCAGGTTCGGTCAATTTTACCTTACCCCATGATAAATCAGTAATCTACGTGGACCTATATCCAGATGTACCTCCTATCTCGGTTGAGATCATTACTCCGTTAGAACCGAATAAACCTTTCAAAGTTTCATGGGTTGGCCCTGGAGAGTCTGACGATCAAATAGTGATCGTGCCGTCAGGCGCTGACTATTGGCAAATGTTTGAAAGTGCCAAAGTTAGTGAAGGTAATCCGCTAACTTTAATTGCTCCCGACAATCAAGCTAATTACGACTTGTTGTATTTGAGTAAAGCAAAATGGGTAATGAAAGTAGAAGCACGTATACCTTTTTCTATTAAAAAGTAACGTATCTTAAATTCGCAAGAGAATAATGATGGTCAATCTTTATATGTTCAAATTTAAACGCAGTTTAGTTGTGCTGCTAGTTACCTTGTGCGTAACTCTCATGAATGTTGTTTCACTAGCTGATATACCTCCAACATCAACAGGCTACGCTGCTCCAAGTCATACAGTAAAGAAAGCTGCGCTATTCGAAAACGCATTTCGACGCTTAGCCAATGACATCCCAAAGCGCATGTATGACATAGATGCGCTCGCAGAATCAATGGACTATGACTTGGAAAAAGCCATAGAGTTTGTGAAAAATGAGGTGCATTACGATCCATACTTAGGCGTTATGCGTGGGGCAAAAGGAACCATGATAAGCCGTGCAGGGTCAGCATGGGATCAAGCTCTTTTATTGTCTGCATTAATCTCGGCAATGGGTGGGGAGTTTAAAATTGTCGAAGGTGAACTATCAAATGAAGACAGCCGCCGTTTAATTAGAAAAGCGTTTTTGCCGCGTGCAGACTTTGAAGAACCTATATCTGTACTAAACATTCGCGAAGCATTCAATAATTTGATTCCAGAACATGAATTAGATTCTATTGAGCAGGATTGGAATGAGCCTCTAAGCGATAAGGCATTGCAAGAACTGACAAAGAGCGTTTCTTCTGACTTATTGTCAATACTTGAGAAAGATGGTATTCATAGCCCATTTAAAAACCTCCCAGATACTGAGTTAGTAGAACAGGTAACGGGTGATTATGCGTGGGTTATTTATCGAGAAACGCCTTCATCTGAGTGGCGACACATACACCCTGCATATGGAGATAGTTCTGCACCAAAGATGGACATACAACGATATGCAGATAATGTTCATGTGAACGCAAAAACGCATGAGTTGGCGATTGACCTATTAGTTGAAATCGAAGATGGCGGTAAGTTTAGTGAGTTTAAACTCATGAATACTTATCAGAGGCCGATAGCAAATTTATCAGAACAGCAAATCACTCTAAGTTTAGTTGGTGATTTATCGAACATAGAGGGTGATTTTTCAGGGAGCTATTTGATTCCCTATATTAATGGTGAAATAGCCAAAAGAGGGCAAGCGGTATTAGCTAGTGGAGAACTTGTAGATGCAAAAGATATATTAGATGGGCCAAGTATTATTGCTACTCTTGGTGGGAAATTTTCAAATAGTTTGAATGTGCTAGGCCAACAAGGGACGAATAAAGTTGTAGCAACTAAACCAGTGAGTGTAATTATTGAAATGAAATATACACTACCAAATGGAACTGAATACAAACAACGTCGTCGGATAGTAGACATTAGAGAATCCAAACAAGGAGACTTATCTGATTTAGCTTTTCAGTCCATTTTGGATGTTAATGTTGGCAGGGGTAATGGGGCCAAACGTTTACAATCACAATTAAATAGAACCGCGCACTTTTCCCCATATACAATCGCGTACTTGAATGGACGCATCACATTTGAAGAGTATTTTCGCGAAAACGCCCCCCAAAACAAAGACAGTTATTTTCAATGGCCACAAATGGATGCTTTTCGAGACAGTTTTATGCCTATTAGAAGCAACGAAATTATTGGATTTAATAAAACAGCTTTCGTTGCAATGAATAGAGTCAGTCTCGTTAAAAAGACTAAAGTTCGGCGAGTGATGGACATCCTGTTCAATCAAGTCCAGAGTGTGGAAAAAACAGAAAACGTATTAACTTTATCGCCCCAAAGCGTGTTTTTAAATGGTTTAAGACAAACTATCGTAGAACAAAAAATGAGTTTCAAAGATTCTAGTTTCGAGAGTTTTAAATCAACTAAAGTTCTATCAAGTGAAGAAAAACTGAATGACTTTGTTAGTAAGGTCGATGTGAGTGTGAGAGAACGACTCGAAGCAGATTTCAATGAATCCAAGTTACTAGTCACTTACGTGGGCAATGATAAAGAACTTCGATGGTGGAAAATAGACAGGGGCAATGGCAATTCGTTAGGTATGAGTAAATTCGGAGGCAGTGAAACCACCGAGTGGAGTGCAACAGCGACGATTGGTATGGGGAAACTTTTTAACGATGGAGTGACTGTGATTTTTGCTACCAAAGGGGCTATTGCTTGTGCAGTAGGTCCGACGGAAGAAAGAGCGTGCTGTAATGCTGTTAATACGGCAATGGCGGGCGCGGGCTTCTTTGGTGGCGGTTTGATTCGTGCGGGAGGAACGGCCGTAAAAGGTGCCATTGGGGCAAAATGGGCTTTAGGTTTTGGAAAAATCAGTCACTATTTATTAGCGGCGGAAATGGGCGTGTCGGGAGCAACAGAAGTTGCTCTAAATGCCGCGGCCGCTAAAATACCATTTGATTTTTCAGTGTGTAAATAAGCTAATGAGGCTTATCTATCATAAAATCTTGTTTTTAGGTTTTAGCGCATTCACATTTTTCTCCCAAAGTGAGTTTGCTTTAGCCCAAATAGAAAGGGTAGCTACGAATCAGATTGATTTTCAAAAAATTACTCGCTCCAAAGAG
>CAYQVT010000041.1:16446-20797 GCA_964420885.1 uncultured Gammaproteobacteria bacterium | reverse complement strand
AGTTACCTCGTAAAATCGAAGGGGGAATATGCAGATTTAGCCAAAAATTGTCAAGCCAAAAAAACACTTTATTATCACTCAAGACTCACTGTTAGCTCACTTTTCGCCTTGGCTTAGAGGTATACTCGCCAAAACCGCAATTTCGCAGTAATAATGTCAAAAAAACTACTTAAATCCACCTTTATTGTCAGCGCCATGACGCTCATCTCAAGAGTCAGTGGTTTAGTACGTGACGTAGTGATGGCGAGCGTCCTCGGTTCTAGTGGTGTGGCCGATGCATTTTTTGTGGCGTTTAAAATCCCTAATTTCCTCCGACGTATATTTGGCGAAGGCGCCTTCGCTTCCGCATTTGTGCCGGTGTTTAGTGAGCTCACCGAACGCAACACCCACGAGGCAAAACAACTGGTTAATGCCACCGCGGGAATTTTGGCGTTAGTAACAATGATTCTAACCATATTAGGCATTGTGTTTGCGCCGTTCATTGTTTCACTTTATGCACCTGGGTACAAAGACGACCCAGTGCAAATGGCGTATACGGTTGACGCTTTGCGGTTCATGTTTCCTTATTTGTTTTGTATCTCTCTGGTTGCAATGTCAGGTGGAATACTCAATACCGTCAATCGTTTTGCTGTTCCTGCAGTGACTCCTGTGTTATTGAATATTTGTTTGATATTAGCAATGTGGGTCTTAGTTCCTCTGGTTGAAAGCGCATCGCGAGCGCTGGCAATTGGTGTGTTGGTCGCGGGGGTTGTGCAATTGCTGTTTCAACTGCCAAGCTTGTATAAGGAAGGCTTTCTGCCAAGGCCGAATTTGAAAGCCTCTAGCCCGGGTGTGCGTAAGGTATTTAGCTTAATGCTGCCGGCCGTTTTCAGCGTGTCGGTCGCTCAAATAAACACCTTTGTTAACACAGTCTTTTTATCGGGCCTAATAACCGGCAGTGTGAGTTGGCTGTATTACTCTGATCGTTTGATGGAATTTCCCGTAGGTGTGTTCGGTATCGCACTGGCTTCGGTGGTATTACCAAGCTTATCAAAAGAGAATGTGTCAGGTACCGATGAAAGCTATTCAAAGATGATGGATTGGGCGCTACGATGGGTGATTCTAATCGCCGTACCCGCGACCTTTGCGCTGTATTATTTGGCGACACCCTTGCTCTCTACCATTTTTCAACGAAACGCGTTTAATGCCAACGATGTCGCGATGTCGGCATTGGCATTGGAGGCCTTTGCAATTGGCGTGTGTGGTTTTATTTTCGTAAAAGTGTTGGCGCCGGGTTTCTTCGCAAAACAAGATACCAAAACACCGATGCGAATCGCCGTGATTGCGATCGCAGTAAATATTGTATTTAGCATCATTTTAGTTGGTCCTATGCAGCACACTGGCTTAGCCTTAGCGGTTTCAATCGCTGCGTGGGTTAACGCCGCCCTGCTGTATATCATGCTAATTGTACGTAAAGTTTATGTGCCGCAACCAGGGTGGTTTTGGTTTTTGGTTCGGGTAGCACTGTCGGTATTGGCAATGTCTAGCGCGTTAATTTACTTAAACCAACCACCAGAAGTGTGGCATCTATGGTCGCTTAGCCAACGAATCGGGAATTTGACAATACTGGTGGCGACAGGTGTTTTTAGCTATTTTCTGGGCTTATTGTTGCTCGGTATTCGGCCGAAACAGCTGCTATTAGGTCCGAGGGCGAACTAGGGCCAGTAAAGACTGATGAATTTATTACTATTGAGGTCAAAATCAGATCAATCATGGCGCGAGGCGTGTAGTTTGGCCGCTCCAAATAAGCAACGAGCAACACAGCGTGGAGTGGTTTTGATCTCAATCCGAGGGTTCGAACCCGTTTTACCAGCCTGCTACGCTAGAAATTGCTCACCTAAACCATTAAACCACGCTCTTTCCGCCGCGCGTGTCAACAAAATGGTCTTCGGCAGTGATACATACATTAGTATTAATAGGCCCTAATATGGTTGCCGAAATCGGTCTAAAAGATAAGTTGTTTAATGTCGAAGAAGCTCGTGAACTATTGCCGCTAGTTCGCGGAGTTACAGCTACTCAGCGTAGTGAGTTGGCACCGATTCAAAAGAAGTTAAGCATGATGCTTGCGAACGATCCAAGACGCAAAGTGTTTGAACGAGACTACGAGCTCGTGGTCTCTAATTGGCGTAACAAGATTGAATTGCTTGGCGCTCGCGTGCCGGGTTTGTGGACCGTGGAATTCGACGTCGGTGGTGGTAGTTTATCTTGGCGTTACCCCGAACTTGGCTTGAATTACTTCCGTGCCGATGGTGCGAAGTTTTCCGAGCGTGTAAAATTAAATGATTACATAAATGAAAACGACCCCGATTGGGCCAGATAATTCAGACCAATGACACTTATTCGTGGCCTAAAAAACCTCCAAAGCTATCACAAACCTTGTGTTGCATCGATTGGCAATTACGACGGCGTACACCTTGGCCATCAACATGTCATCGATACGTTGTTAAAGCACAGTGCGCGATTAGACCTTCCTTCGACCGTGATCACCTTTGAGCCCTTAGCTAAAGAATACTTTCTCCCGAACTCCGTGCAGAGGCTTACCTCAATTGAAGAACGCGCTCAGTTGTTAATGGACTTGGGAGTAGATCAAGTATTGTGTGTCGATTTTGACGCCGACTTCGCCTCGTATTCCCCGACGGCGTTTATCCATGATGTTCTCATTCAAGGTCTGGGAATACAGCATTTGTGCGTTGGCGATGACTTTCGCTTTGGTAAGAATCGCGAGGGCGACTTTACTCTGCTGAGACAAGTGGGCAACACCAATGGCTACTCGGTAACCGCACACGATACTTTCGAGGTAGACAGTCAACGGGTCAGTAGCGGGCGAATTAGAGAGGCTCTAAGCCGAGGGGATTTTAAGTTAAGCAAAATTCTTTTGGGGCGCGATTATACCATTCAGGGCGTGATTTCACGCGGTCAGCAATTAGGGCGAACCATTAATTATCCAACGGCCAATATTGTTCTGCCTTCTATGCTGATGCCGATTAACGGAGTTTTTGCAGTCGAGGCCTCACTACAAAATGGAGATGTAATACCGGGTGTTGCCAATGTTGGTAATCGACCTACAGTGGATGGCAAGGAAAACCGTTTGGAAGTTCATTTATTCGATTTTGACCGAGATATTTATGGTCAAACAATGGTTGTTGGCTTTATCGAAAAAATTAGGGATGAGCATAAATTTGATTCTTTTGATGAGCTAAAAGCGCAAATTGAAAGAGATGCCGCCCGTGCAAGGGTGATTTTATCTGATATTTAGAAAAATCGACTAAAAATCAGTGTTTTGGGCGTACTTCTGATTGGTCGAAACGAGTATCTAACATAAAATGGCGGGCTATGACTCGGGCCTCAGAAATAGCAGCCCATCGCCAACCAATCAGTACCCAAGAGTTCCGAACAAGATAATGAGTAAAGATAAGCCCGGTAGCCAATACAAAGACACCATCAATTTGCCACAGACGGCGTTTCCTATGAAAGCGGGTTTGCCAAATCGTGAACCGCAAATATTGAAGAAGTGGGCCAGTTTAGATGCTTACCATAATCTACAAGAGCAACGTGCTGATGCTCCCATTTTTACACTGCACGATGGCCCGCCCTATGCCAATGGCAATATTCATACTGGCCATGCAATGCAGAAAATTCTTAAAGACATCATTGTCAAATCTAAGAATCTAGCAGGCTTTCATGCGCCTTACATTCCTGGTTGGGATTGCCATGGCTTGCCGATAGAAATTCAGGTGGAAAAAAAGCACGGTAAGGCCGGCCAAAAAATTGACAAAAAGACCTTTCGTCAAAAGTGTCGTGAATACGCAGGTCGCCAGGTCGAAGGCCAGAAAAAGGATTTTATCCGTCTTGGCGTTCAAGCTGATTGGGAGAACCCTTATCTGACGATGGACTTCAAAACCGAGGCTGATACCGTTCGCAGTTTAGCGAAGATTGTTGAGTCAGGTCATTTATACCATGGTTTAATGCCAGTTTATTGGTGTCCAGCCTGTGCCTCAGCGTTGGCTGAAGCCGAAGTTGAGTACCAAGACAAAGTTTCTCCGGCGATTGATGTAAAGTTTCCGATAGTTGATCCGCTTAGTTTTGCTGAACGAATTGGTGTCGACGCGTCGAGTCTAAGTAAACCCAGTGTCGTTATTTGGACGACCACCCCCTGGACACTGCCGGCCAATGAAGCCGTGTCCTTACATCCAGAACTGGACTACGTCTTGGTACAAGCCGGCTCTGAACAGTTGGTGTTGGTTGAAGAACTGGTCGAATCAGCATTGGCTCGCTATGGTTTAAGTGATGAACATCAAGTATTGGCTCGTTT
>CAYQVT010000041.1:0-16436 GCA_964420885.1 uncultured Gammaproteobacteria bacterium | reverse complement strand
GTTTTTCCGGAAAAGCGATCGAGTTATTGAGCTTAAGCCATCCTTTTTACGACAAGCAGGTTCCTATTATCTTGGGCGACCACGTGACCACAGACGCGGGTACTGGCGCGGTTCATACGGCGCCAGCGCACGGTGGTGAAGATTTCGCCGTCGGCAAGCGCTACAACATCCCGGTGAACAATCCAGTCGGATCGAACGGAACGTTCATAGAATCAACCGAGTTGTTTGCTGGCGAGTTCGTATTCAAAGCCAACCCACACGTGGTGGAAGTCTTACAACAACGCGGCGCGTTGTTGCATCATGAAGAATATCAACACAGCTATCCGCATTGCTGGCGTCACAAAACGCCGATGATTTATCGGGCAACAGCACAATGGTTTATTGGTATGGAACACCTCGAGGGAGAGGCCGGCTTACGCTATCAGTCACTTAAAGCCATCGATGAGGTCAATTGGGAACCCAGCTGGGGTAAAGCTCGTATACAAACCATGGTTGAGAATCGTCCCGATTGGTGCGTCTCTCGTCAGCGAAATTGGGGCGTTCCGATTACTATTTACTTGAACAAGGAGACCGGTGTAATGCACCCTGATACCCCGGCGCTTATGGAAAAAGTTGCGCTCCTCATTGAAGAAGAGGGCTTGCAGGCCTGGTACGATCTTGACGATTCCACCTTGCTCGGCGAAGACGTAGAGGCTTATGACAAAGTGCTTGATACTCTCGATGTTTGGTTCGATTCGGGGGTGACACATAATAGTGTCGTGAATTCTCGCCAAGAGCTGAATTTCCCATCAGATCTGTATCTTGAAGGGTCTGATCAACATCGTGGATGGTTTCAATCGAGCTTGATATCGAGCGTGGCAATGAATCATGGCAAGCCACCCTATAAAGAGGTTCTGACCCACGGTTTTGTGGTCGATAAAGATGGTCGTAAAATGTCTAAGTCTTTGGGCAACGTCATCGCACCTCAAGAGGTGTTTAATACCTTGGGCGCAGACGTGCTACGTTTGTGGGTGGCGGCGACTGACTATAAGTCAGAGATGAGTTTGTCGAACGAAATACTTCAACGTACCAGCGAATCGTATCGCCGAATTCGAAACACCGCACGTTACCTGCTGGGTAATTTGAATGGATTTGAACCAACTAGCGGCCTAGCTTACCAAGACATGCTTAGTCTAGACCAATGGGCTGTTCGGCAAAGCGCTATCATGCAAAAGCAGATAGAAGAGGCGTACGAAAGCTATCAATTCCACCAAATTTACCAACGTTTACATCATTTTTGTGTGGTGGAAATGGGTGGCTTTTACTTAGATATTATTAAAGATCGTTTGTATACATTAGCCCCGACATCGAATGCGCGTCTTTCGGCGCAAACGGCAATGCAACATATTCTCGAGAGCTTAGTGCGGTCTATTGCGCCGATATTAAGTTTTACCGCCGAAGAGATTTGGGGCCACATGGCGGGTGAACGCGAAGAAAGCGTGCTATTCGCGACGAGCTATGTGGGTAACGCCGATGTACCAATCGACGAAGCAGCCGATAATCATTGGGCCTCGATCATTTCGGTTCGCAATGAGGTCTCCAAACAGATAGAGGCGCTTCGAAGTACTGGTGTCATTGGTTCGGCGCTCGATGCGAACGTGTCATTATACGCCAGTGGCGACTTAAATAGTGCCCTCAGCAAGCTGGGCGATGAACTGCGTTTTGTCTTGATCACTTCAGGTGCAGAGCTTAAAGAATTAGAGGATGCCCCATCGTCAGCCATGCAAAGTGAGTTGACCGATTTAAAAATTGCGGTTAACGCCGTTGATGACAAAAAATGTGTTCGTTGCTGGCATCGTCGCGCCGACGTTGGTGAGGATCAAGCACATCCCGAGTTATGCCTTCGATGCGTGAGTAATATTGTTGGTGGCGGCGAGCCAAGAACCATAGCTTAAGCTAGTCGGTTATCATGAAACACATAAATTGGTTGTGGCTAAGTTTGGTGATTATTATCGCTGATCAAGCAACTAAATATTGGGCCGAGCACGTACTAGGCTGGAATGGTTTGATACCTATTTTACCTGTATTTGATATTTCACTGGTGCATAATACCGGTGCAGCGTTTGGTTTTATGGCGTCAATGGGTGGCTGGCAACATGTCTTTTTCGTCACTCTGGCTGCTATCATAAGTGTGGCGCTAGTAGTCGCCATTAATCGATTGCAGACATTTGAACGTCATCTAGCTGTGGCATACTCTCTAGTAATCGCGGGTGCCATTGGAAATGCCATAGACCGAGTGGTCTATCAATACGTGGTAGATTTTATTCATTGGTTCTATCAGGATTATCATTTTCCGCACTTTAATATTGCCGATATATCTATCTTTATTGGCGCCTCATTGCTTTTTGCCGAGGCGTTTGGATACCCATTTTTGAACACAAAGAAGACATGAAAATTTTACTCGCTAATCCCCGTGGCTTTTGTGCTGGCGTAGACCGTGCTATCGATATTGTTGAGCGAGCACTTGAGCTGTTCGAAGCCCCGATTTACGTCCGACATGAAGTTGTACACAACCGCTTTGTGGTAGATGATCTAAAGAATAAGGGAGCTGTCTTCGTGGAAGAGTTGCATGAAGTGCCCGACGGTTCGACGGTTATTTTTAGCGCTCATGGTGTTTCACAATCGGTACAAAATGAAGCAGCCGGTCGCGATTTAAAGGTATTCGATGCAACCTGCCCTCTGGTAACAAAGGTGCACATGGAGGTAAAACGATATCGAGATAAAGGTATCGAAGTGATATTGATAGGGCACCAAGGGCATCCTGAGGTTGAGGGCACCATGGGACAAGCCGATTCCGGTATGCATCTGATCGAAGAACCATCAGATGTGAAAGGTTTACAGGTTAACGATGAAAATAATCTCGCTTATGTAACGCAAACTACCTTATCGGTGGATGACACAAAAATAGTGATCGATGCCTTAAAAGAACGTTTTCCTAGTATCATCGGTCCACGTAAAGACGATATATGTTATGCCACTCAGAACCGTCAAGACGCCGTGCGAGCACTTTCTCGAGACGCCGACGTTGTTATCGTAGTTGGGTCAACCAATAGCTCTAACTCAAATCGCTTGCGTGAGCTCTCCGCGACAATCGGCGTGCCTAGCCATTTGGTCGATACCCCAGAACAAATTCAACGAGAGTGGTTCGATGGGGTCGATGTGGTTGGTGTCACAGCAGGAGCCTCAGCGCCGGAAATTTTGGTTAAACAAGTGATTGATCAAATTAAACATTGGGGGGGCACGGTGGTCAATGAAGCCGATGGGCCGGTTGAAAATATCTCGTTTTCTCTGCCAATAGAACTGCGTATAGGCTAACTATTTCGGCTTAATTTCACGCTTATTCGGAGTTTACAACCGCCTATCCACAAACCTCTGGTTTTTCTGAGGCTATTAATTAGGATAGGCTATTAGTTAAACTACGCGTAATTTATAGATAGCATGTTGAAATATAGCCGAGGCTTTACATTATTGGAATTAATAATTTCGATGACGATTGTCGCTATTGTTATGACTGTTGCCGCACCGTCACTGAGCCAGTTTATTCAAAATCGTCAATTAACGCAGCAAACCTCGTCGGTTGTTAATGCGCTCTCAACCGCCAGATCAATTGCCTTAAGTAAGGCCGCTGCGACCACCATGTGTTGGAATCCGTCTAACGCTGATTTGACGCTACCATCGCCTGATGAAGCCATTAATTTAGTTTCCGGTGGTCTGGCAGTGATAGATCCGTCAGAAGCAACCACCGCTGCTCGAGTGAAAAATCAAACTAGTTTTCTTAATGACGGTTACAACAGCATCAGTGACTTTGGTGCAGCGGCTGCAGGTGTCGCGCAATGCGTTACCTTTGATTCTCAGGGTCGTTCTGCAACATCAGGCAACTTTGTTATATGCAAAGACGGCGAGCCTGAGGCAGATTCGATTACTATTCGTCTGAATAATAATGGTCGTACTAGTGAAGTAAAAGGTAATCAAGTGGCGGGTGTAACGTGCGCATGAAAAAATACAAACTAACTAATTTTAACCATGAACGAGGCGTGACATTAATAGAGTCAGTGGTGGCACTATTGGTGTTTTCCGTGGGAGCACTTGGTATTGCTGCGCTTCAAACCGTCACACTGGTTAGAAGTGATGATGTCAAACAACGCTCGATTGCGGTGTGGAAAGCTCAGGAGCTTGCGGACCGTATTCGAGCTACACGTTCGATTGATGATACCGCTGGTTTGGCAGCTGCATTTGTAACAGCGGTGGGTGACGACATTTCTGTTATCGGCTCCTTTGATGTTAGCGGTGCTCTGTCTTGTGCTGGGGCAGTGCCAACTCGCTGTGACGATACTACCGGAAATGCAGTTGCTCAGTGTACCGTCGACCAGATTGTGACTTTTGATATATGGAGCGTCGTCTGCGACCCGGTCAACGGAGCATCAGATGTCACTATCGACGACGATATAGATGGTAATAGTAAACTGAAAAACCTAGACGTTGCCTTAGAACGTACCGCGACCGGAGAAATGCATTTGTATTTCGAATGGTTGTCGCGCGCGGCCGATCAAAATGCCGAGTTATTGAGTGATGGCAATGTCGAGAATATCAATACTGAGCTATGTGGCAATATTATTCCGGTGGATGCGCGGCTTGAAACCTATTGTTTGAGGTTTTTCTGATGCGAGGTCTAAACAAGAAACCTAACGGCAATCAAGTACCCTCATCACAAGGGCTTCTGGTGCTGCCTAATAGATCTGCTGGTTTTACATTGGTGGAATTGTTGGTTGGCCTTTTCTTATCGCTGACGATTGGTACATTGGCGTTGACGTTTATGGTGTCGTCCTCTCAATCGTTTAGAGTTCAAAATAATGATTCTATTTCTAACGAAAATGCGCGATTTGTATTGGAAATGTTGTCGCAAAACATTCGATTGGGTGGGCTGAACCCCAACAACGATTTTACCTTCAATTTAGATGTCATTTATAACGGAAACTTATGTCCAAATAATGAGAACAATATCAGCGATGGGGATGATCAACCTTGTAGCGTTGACGAATTAGCGAATCAGTCGGATCGCTTTGCGATCGATTTCGTCACCGCTCAAAATATTAACGCGTGTAATGGTCAAGCTGTGAATGTGCCAACGGGTGAAAGTTTTCGAATCGCCTATGTGTTTTGGACAGCAGATCTAGATGCGACACCAGATGGAATTCGTTCTCTTTATTGCCAGCCGATAAATTTAACCACCGAAACTCCAATTGGCAACGCACTGGCGCTAGTTGACGGCGTTGATCGATTACAAGTTCAGTACGGTGTTGATACGCTCGATGCAGCGGGCAATTCTGACGGTATTGTAGACAGATATCAATCTTATGCCAACCTAGTCGCAACATCTGCGGCGAATCCGACGCTGGCAACGCAACAGGTTAAAACGGTGAGGTTTGCAATACTGGTTAATTCGGGCCTCGCTAACGAAGATGGCACGTCAGAGCGCGCCGAAGACAAAACGTATCAGTTACTAGACGGTCCCGACGTCGAGATTCGCAATGATCAGCTATTAAGGCAGGTCTATTCCAGTACAGTTATGTTACCTAACGCGTTGTAAAAATATTAGGCGCTTTAAAGAGTACAGTGAAACTTTATGATTAATAATCAAATAACTAAATATTGCTCCACTCCAAGTTTGCAGCGATACAATGCGCAATCGGGTTCAGCACTTTTAATTTCGGTGGTGGTTTTATTGGCAATGACCTTGTTGGCGCTAGCCGCCACTAACTCAAATCAAAGCCAAGCATTGATGGTTAGAAATGCTCAATTTCGCATGGAAGCCTTCAATGCCAGCTTTGCTGAAATCGACGCCCAAATTAATTCTATAAATGATAGAAGCCTCTCTGACGGTGTGCCGGACTATATTAACGCCTTGATTGACGGTTCGGTCGGCAACGAACTTGAGCATGACTCGACACCTATCGCGATACCTCAGTTTTCTCTAGCAAAAAACACTTATATGACGCAAACGGTTGCGCAGGTTTACCGTGGTGTTTGCCCAACTTTTGGTGAGCAAATTGGCGCCGGTGCAGAAAAAATTCGTTGTAGTGAACTTCTTATTGATTCCGAATCAACCTTAGTTAATACGACGGTCGAGTCAATTCAGAACCAAGTATTCGAATATAGAACATTAGCCGAGTAGTCCTCGAATAGCGTCATGCGCTGTGGCAAGCAATCGATGGAAATAAAATCATGAAAAACCGATATCTAAATACACGAACTATTAACGGTGACCAAAATATGGTTGGTACTATTTTAAAACGTACGAAGCTCGGGTTTGCGGCAGCAATCTTTACTTTGCTTTCTGGTACTTCAACAGCTGAAGACGTTGAAATCTATACTGGGGTAATCCAAAGCTCGGATGGAACGGCTACAACCATTGAGGGTAATCCTGATTTCTTCCCTAATGTATTGTTCATCCTCGATAATTCAACCAGTATGGGATCTACTGAGCCTGTTCTAGACAGGGTGCTTACCGTTTCAGAGACAGATGACGATGAAGAGGTGGTTGGGTGCGATGTCAGCATCAGCGATTATAACCCCGATATTGACTACAGTTTCGGCACCGCAACCGACGATGATAATATCTATATTTACCAAGGCAATACGTTTTCTGGAAATATCGTCA
This sequence comes from uncultured Gammaproteobacteria bacterium, assembly GCA_964420885.1. GTDB lineage: Bacteria > Pseudomonadota > Gammaproteobacteria > Arenicellales > Arenicellaceae > Arenicella. Next base: position 9,739 of record CAYQVT010000041.1, on the reverse strand, counting down.
GTTCCACACAAAATCATTGTCAGGCGTACCGAGATGTTATTAGCAGTAACGCCAATCCGCCGATTCTTAGCAGTCAACTCATACAGTTTGGAGTGCAATTCGTTTCGAACACATTTGGCAATATTTATGGGTGGGACAATAATATTAATAATTTTGAAAACAATAACAATTCAATAGTTGAATGTCGTTCGGACTTCGCGGACCATGGGCACAATACGTCAAACACGTTTTCTAGGGATAGGCCGCGTAATGCTCCATTGTTTACGAATCAATTGAGTATATTGCAAAATTCTAATCCGGCTGCTCATTACTTTAGCAACAATTTTGGCTCTGCCGTCTATTTTAATGTGGCTCAGGTGGATTGGGTCAGTGGCAATTTCCATCGTTTTCAACAATTGCGAAATGGTATCACTGAACTGCCTGAAACCTGTCCAACAGTGACGGGCCCAGTCGAGCCTACGAATACAGGCCCGTTCGACAGTGATGACGCGCTTGGAACAAGAAACAACCCTCAAGAGGCGGCTAGCATCGACCAAATATGCGGTTCCGGTGTTGGCGTGGATTCTGAAGTCATAGCCACTACGGGCCGCAGTGAAATCACGATTCCTGACGGAACGAACGTCAGTGGATTTGCGGACGGTTCTGTACAACGATTTAAGAATCGCTATTTCTATATTCGTGATGATGTAGAGACTAACAGAATCAGTGTTTATCGTTGCCAGACAAGGCTAGAGATAATGAAGGATGCCTTGACCGACACGCTCGAGTCTCAAACCAGCATTAATGCTGGGCTAATGCGTTTTAATACCACTTCCGAAGACTTCGTTGCAGGCGGTACGGTGATAAATGCGATTCTCCCAATGAACGTGGATGCGAACAGAACTACGTTGATAAACAGTGTCGACAATTTAGAGTTTGGTCAGGGAACACCGATCACTGAAGCGTTATACGAAGCTTATTTGTATTTGAGCGGGGGTGATATAGACAGCGGTCGAACATCAAATGCGAATCTCGATACAAGGGCGCACGCCGCTTTTGAGGATGATTTCCTAAATCTCGGTACTGACCCCAGAACCTTATACACCACTGATACGGCCGCAAAAACGACGACGACCAGTGGTGTTTATGATTCACCCATGAACACACAATGCCAGCCAACCAACATCGTTCTCTTGTCCGATGGTGAACCTTCTACGGGCTTTGATGATGCGGCTGACCTGAGTATCAACAACTTAACCGGCGGTAGTTGTGATAGCTCAACTTTAGCGGGTACCTGCTCTGACGACATATCACAGTATTTGAGAGACAACGACATAGCGCCGTCGGCGCAGGTAAATCGAGGCGTCAATACCTTCACAATTGGCCTTAACTTAAGCTCAACAACTCTGCAGAACATTGCCAGAAACGGCCAGCCAGCGTCGACTGTGGACAGTACTAATAATGTAACGCCTGGTTATTTCGAAGCGTCGGATGTAACCGGTCTGGAAACCGCGTTTCGAACTATTTTGGGGCAGATTCAAACCTCTGAAGCGGATGTGTTTTCAGCGCCAGCGGTGACGGTTAACGCCTTTAACCGATTACAAAGTCGCGAAGATATATACTACGCTTTGTTTAGGCCTGAACCGGGCCCAAGGTGGGGTGGTAATGTGAAACGTTATCGAGTTAACGCAGATGGGGAAATTGTAGATGCCAATGACGATGTGGCGGTCGACGAACTAAGTGGTTTCTTTTCTAATGAGAGCCAAAGTTTTTGGTCAACCGAACCAGATGGGCCGCGAATTGAGGCAGGCGGGGCAGGGAGCCGGTTGTCCTTTTCACGCAGAATGTTTGGTAACGTTAATGGGACTGACGTATCACTTTCCGTGGCTAGCGACGTAAATGCGCTTCCCGAAAACGCATTTGTCGATCCTACGATAGACATATCAAACCCATCTATCGACCGTTTTCTAGATCAAACGGTTAACCTTGATACCAACCCAATTAACATCGGGGGTATTGGGTCGGCGCTTACTACTCAAGCTGAAAATGAATTGGAAATCGCAGCTTGGGTACTAGGTTTTGACGTAGAATCTGTTTTTCGCCAATCAAACAGTTATGTGGGTGACAGCCTTCACGGTACTCCTTATGTGTTAAGTTTTGGCACTTCGATTGATCAGCCTGATGATGTAGTGTTTTTTACATCGAACCAGGGATTGTTGCATGCGATCGATGGTGAAACCGGTGATGAATTATGGTCTTACGTGCCGGACAATGTTTTATTTGAGAACATCGGACGCTACTACAATGACCAGGGCTTTGAGAAAATTTACGGGCTTGATGCAGAGATAGCGTTTAAGATTTTCCGAGACCCTGCCACTGATCAGGAAGTAGATGGTGCAACTTTATATTTTGGTCAACGACGAGGCGGCAGTAACCTCTATTCCGTCGACGTGACCAATGCTCGAAGCACCAGCCAACGACCGGTCTCACGTCGATGGGTGGTAAACGGTGGGTCGGGAGATTTCGCTCGCATGGGGCAAACTTGGGGCGAGCCAGTGGTAACCGACGTCAGTTATTGCGATAGCAACAATGGTTGTGGCGCGGACGGAGTTAGGCGGTCGGTCTTATTTGTCTCCGGCGGGTATGATGAATTCTACGATAATCAAACCGCCAATATTGCCACTGTTAGCGGAGGCGATGTAATGGGTAATGCGTTGTATATGATTGATTCTGAAACAGGGCAGCTATTGTGGATGGCAGGAGCAGATGTGGCTGATCCTGATAGAGATTTGGTAATACCGGAAATGATTCACAGTATTGTGGCTAGACCAACTGTGATTGATTCAGATTCGAACGGATTTGCCGACACCATATTTTTGACGGATATTGCAGGCCAAGTTTTCAGAATTGATTTTAGAACCGCCGCAGCTGATCAAGACGATATCTCCTCCGGTGACAATAGTGCGGCTAAAGTAGTGAACATCGCTGGTACACAGGTTGCTATTGACAATGTTTCCGGCGGCTTAATAGCCGACTTTGGGGTAAACGGAACCAGCCGACGTTTTTATAACCCTATTGATGCAACCATTTTGCCCGAAGAAAGAAATCAAAACGGCGAACAAATTGCGGCGACACGGTATGTGTTGACAACAGGGTCAGGCTATCGAGCACACCCATTAGACGCTGAAGCCTTCGGCAATCGAATATTCGTCTTATACGATGATAATTTGTTGTTGCCTTTGTCTGATGAAGATTTAGACCCTGATTCTGATTCGGACGATATTGATGAGCCGGTGTATACATACGGCGCTAACGGGTCGAATCCAGATACGGTGGAACTCAGTGATTTAGCAACCCTAAACATTGTTGCTGGTACATCTGAAGGTGCGGCGCCGACTCTTTCTGGTGTGCCACCCGCCACTGGTTTGGGCTACACAATTACGTTACCTAACTCAGGTGAGAAATTGCTTAGCCCAGCGTTAATCAGTAATTTCAGATTACTAACCACCTCTTACACTCCTTCGACCAATAATGCTGGGAATTTGGCCGAGAACTGTCAGGCAGGTTTGGGTAATTCCACTATTTATTCGTTGGACTTACGTACTGGTAACCTAATTTCCGACGGCCTGGCCAATCCAGGTATTTCACCTTCTCCGGTTATTGTATTTGTATTTGATGAAGGGGCTGAGTCTAGTGATTCAAGTACCGCAGCGAATGCAACTGACGACGACGTATTACGCCCTATCGTTGTGATTGGCACCGAGCCCAAATTGGGCGAAAATCTAGGGCTAACGGATGTTAATTTGGGGCGTGCGGACAAAAAAGTTTGGTGGGAGGATGGCCGGGCGCTTTAGCGCTTAGCTGAAGCTTATGCAGAAAAATCGACTAAATAATATGTGTACGTCTAAATCGTTGCGGCTCAGGGGTTTTACATTGATTGAGTTAATGGTGGTCGTTGCAATTGTGGGGATTCTCTCAGCGATAGCATATCCCAGCTATACCGACTACATAGTTAGGTCTAATCGCGCAGATGGGCAAGAGAAGATCGCGGAGGTATTGTTCGAACAAGAGCGGTTTCAAACCAGGCGTCGTCGATACACCGTTGACTTAACTGACTTAGGCTACGATAGCGCAGCGAATGTCGTCTCAGATGACGGTAATTATCTGCTTACTGCAACCGCCTGCGGAGCTGGAATTGCCGATTGTGTTTTGATTTCCGCGGCACCAACCCCTGGAGGGCGCCAAGCTAATAGTGGAGAAGTCGCATTAACACTCAATTCTAGAGGAACCAAGACTGGCCCTTGGAAAAACTAAATCGATACGGATTCAGCGTTAGTTTTTTCAGCTAAATCCAAGCCATGAGCTCGTATTATCGACTGCCTAACCTACATAAAAGCAGCAATGTACTGCTTGTCCTTATTATTGGGCAAATTCTTTGCTCAATAATTTGGTTATTAGGAAGTCAAAACCTTTCATTGAGCGATTATGCTCTCTATTCGCTTTATACTCTGAGCGTAGGTTTGCTGATTTGTTTAGTTCTAGGAACCCTGAGACAGATTATTGCCAGAATTAATATTGTCGCAGGGGTCGCGGTTTTTCTGATTGCGTTCAGCGCGTGTTTTCTGATTGTTGACGAGGTCGCTCACTGGTTGCTTTTTGGTTCCTTAAGTCTTAATTCAATGGAGTTATTGCGAATGCTTTTAGCCACGCTATTATTGGGCGGAATTGTTGCTAGGGGAATGTTTTTGCTGCAGGTTCTCGAAGATCGAAATAAAGCGGAATTGCAACTCAAAGTCGATGCCCTGCAAGCGCGAATTAACCCTCATTTTCTGTTCAATAGCTTAAATTCGATCTCCGAGCTAACTGCCACTAAGCCAAATCTCGCTGAAGACGCTATTCAATCCCTCGCTATGTTATTCAGAATCAGCCTTGAGAGTCGGGAAACCCAACACAGTCTGAATGATGAGATAGTTTTATGTGAGCGCTACATTTCATTAGAATCCGTTCGATTCGACGGCGGCATCAACTTTCTTCTAGAATCTACAGTGGTCGAACCAGCCGCATGGTTGATACCGAAGCTGATACTGCAACCTTTGTTGGAGAACGCCGTCAAATACGGTGCGGTAAACGACGTCTCTGAACCAATTCGTTTAAGCATTTCGGAAACAAATAGTGATATTTCCATTCGCGTGGTTAATAAGGTGGTTTTAAATAATGGCAGTGAAGCCGGTAACGGCATTGCGGTGCAAAACATTAAAGATCGTCTTTTTGTATTATATGAAGGCACGTACACCTTCAACCAGAGAACCGTCGATGGCAAGTATTACGTATTTATTCAGTTGCCAAAGATCAACACAAAATCGCGAGCGGCGGGGTTAGCAGCGCGATGAACATTCGTGCCTTGATTGTCGATGATGAACCCTTAGCAAGAGCGCGCTTGTTGAGGCTGTTAAAACAGATAGATGCTGTCGACGTTGTTGGTACCGCCGTAGATGGGCAGCAAGCGATAGCCATGGTTGACGCCGTCAGCCCTAATTTAATATTCATGGACGTTCAAATGCCAAAGTTGAACGGAATTGACGCGGCAAAGAAAATTGCCCGGCAGTTTGAAGACGACCCACCGGCCATCATATTTTGTACCGCCTATGATCATTACGCGATCGACGCGTTTAAAGCCGACGCCTCCGACTATTTACTCAAACCCGTGTCGGTAGCGGACTTGGAAAGCGCTATTAAGCGTGCGTGTAGAGTGTCTCAGCTTGGGAGACCAGAGCATCTCCAAGAAGAAATGAATTATGTATCAATAAAACACACGGATTATGTTGAAAAGCTTCCAATTACGCAGGTGAATTATTTTCGCAGTGAAGGCAAGTTCGTGGTAGCGGGCTTGGTAGGCGATGATGAAGTTTTTGTAGATTCGACTCTCAAAGAACTCGAACAAAAATATTTTTTGAAGGTCGTCAGAGTACATCGAAGTAGCTTGGTTGCGCGAGAAAAACTAAGTCGTTTAGTGCGTTCAGCACACAGCGATCATGTTGAATTGATCGAGTGCGAGAAAACATTTATGGTCAGCAGACGAATGCTTAACGAAGTGAAGAAATGTTTTGATTGAACCAGTGCTAAATAACAAAAAAATCCAACGATGGGCATCGCAGACTCTGCTCGTTGTATTGTGTTTTGGATTACTTGTATCTTGTGCGACGCACTCAGCCAAACCTACAAATGTTGAAAACCTCTGCAAATTATTTCAAGAAAAGCCAAGATGGTACCGAAATGCTAATGAGAGCATAAAACGCTGGGGTGGCAATTTACACGTACCAATGGCGATTATTTACCAAGAGTCCAGCTTTAAATCTAATGCCCGTCCGCCGATGGAATATTTCTTGGGATTGATTCCCACTGGACGAGCCAGTGATGCCTATGGTTATTCACAGGCGCTCAAGAGCACTTGGGGCGAGTATGAAAAAGCGATTGGTTCACGAGCTGCAGATCGCGATAATTTTTCTGACGCCTTTGATTTTATTCTTTGGTATATGGATAAATCCCAAAAGCGAAATGGCGTTTCCAAGTGGGATCCGTATGCCCATTACCTCAATTATCACGAAGGCCAAGGCGGCTATGCCCGTGGCACATACAAGTCTAAGAAATGGTTACTCAACGTGGCACGCCGAGTTGAGGCGCGTTCAAAACGTTATTCCAGTCAGCTAGCCCAATGCAAAGCTGACCTAGATAAGTCCAGTAAGGCTTGGTTTTAGTTTTCTTCGTATTCGCTCATAGAAGGGCAGCTGCAGATAAGGTTCTTATCACCGTAGACATTGTCGATTCTACCTACCGGCGGCCAATACTTAATATTTGCGTCGGTGCTAGCATCGGGTTGGTAAGCCGCTTTACGGCTATAAGGAATCGATAGTTCGTCATCCAGAATAAACGACATGGTATGCGGCGCGTTACTTAGCATAGAATTATCGAGTGGTAGGTCGCCGTTTTTAACCTGGCTATATTCAGCGAATATGCCGTTCATCGCGCGACAGAATCGGTCTAACTCAGCCAGTGATTCACTCTCAGTGGGCTCAATCATCAGGGTGCCAGCTACCGGAAAACTCATTGTTGGTGCGTGAAAACCATAATCAATCAGCCGCTTGGCAATGTCGTCAACCGACACGCCATGCTCTTTCATGGGGCGAGTATCGATGATGCACTCGTGTGCGACCAAGTTATTAGTGCCGGTAAAAAGGATTGGATAATGATCTTTCAGTTTATGAGCCACGTAGTTTGCACTCAAAATGGCACATTGAGTGGCTTTGCGTAAGCCGTCAGCTCCCATCATACGAATGTACATCCAAGAGATTGGCAAAATACCGGCACTGCCAAACGGAGCCGAACTGATACTCGAACCGGTACGTTCTTGGTTGTAGCCATCGGTTGGCATAAACGGTGCAAGGTGTTTACCCACACCTATTGGGCCGACACCAGGGCCACCGCCGCCGTGCGGAATGCAAAATGTTTTATGCAAATTTAGGTGCGAAACATCGCCGCCAAATTTACCAGGTTGAGCAACGCCAACCAAGGCGTTTAAATTAGCTCCATCAATATACACCTGCCCCCCGGCTTCATGGACTAATGCGCACACCTTAGTCACATCTTCTTCGAACACCCCGTGTGTTGATGGATAGGTGATCATAATCGCTGCGATTGCCTCAGGCTGTGCCTCAATCTTCGTGCTCAAATCTTCAAGATCCACATTGCCACGATCATCACACTTCACCACCACCACTTTCATATTCGCCATCTGCGCGCTGGCAGGGTTAGTGCCATGTGCCGAACTCGGGATTAGACAGATGTTGCGCTGACTGTCACCCCTAGCGTCGTGATACGCCTTAATGGCAAGCAAACCGGCGTACTCGCCTTGAGAGCCCGCATTGGGTTGCAATGACATGGCGTCGTAGCCTGTACACGCGCATAACATATCCTCAAGCTGGCTGATCATAGTCTGATATCCGAGCGTTTGACTCTTTGGTGCGAACGGGTGAATATTAGAGAATTCGGGCCAGCTTACCGGAGCCATTTCGCTGGCCGCGTTCAGTTTCATAGTGCATGAACCCAATGCAATCATTGACCTGTCTAAGGCGATATCTTTGTCTGCCAAACGGCGCAGATAGCGCATCATCTCGGTTTCGCTATGATAATCATGAAACACCGCTTGGCGCATATAATCATCCTCGCGCAACCAGTTCTCAGACAGAGGTTGAGCTAGCTTAATGTCGCTGTTTGATGAGCCGAAACACTCAAGCAGCTTGATTACATCCGATAATTCGCTGGTTTCATCCAAGGAAATGCTGACCGTTGATGAATCCCTCTTGTTGATGTTGTAACCCTCGGTCACCGTCGCCGCTAATAATGCGTCGGCGTCTACGTCAGATAAGGTTACGGTGTCGAACACGGTTTGATTGGTGTTAATGCCCAAAGCTTTGCACCCGCTTAACAAGGTATTGGACAACCGATTTACCCGTAAAGCCGTACTCCGTAATTGAGCCGGGCCATGATAGCAAGCGTAAAGGGTCGCCATGATGGCCAATAGCGCTTGTGCAGTACAAATGTTAGAAGTCGCTTTTTCTCGGCGAATATGTTGTTCACGCGTTTGCAAGGCCAAGCGATACGCGGGGTTACCGTGTACATCGATTGATTGACCAACCAAACGACCTGGCATAGAACGCTTGTATTTATCTTTAACTGCAAAAAAACCAGCGTGCGGTCCGCCAAAGCCTAATGGAACACCAAAGCGTTGTGAGTTACCCACCACAATATCGGCTCCGATTTCAGCAGGCGATTTAAGCATGGTCAGAGCCAGCAGGTCACTGGCCATAATAACCAATGCTCCTGCCTCATGCGCCGTTTTGCTCAATGAGCTTAACTCTCTTACAGTGCCGTAGGTGTCGGGGTATTGCACTATGATTGCAAACACGTCGCCGTCGATATCCGGCGCTTGGTCTTCTTTAAATGGTAGTAGCTTTATTCCCAACGGCGTCGCTCTAGTTTCTAATATGGCCCAGGTTTGTGGGTGACAATTCTCTGATACTAAACAGGTATTACGCTTTGCTCTCAAGGCACGATGTGCCAGCGTCATCGCTTCTCCAGCGGCGGTGCCTTCATCGAGCAATGACGCATTGGCGATATCCATACCCGTGAGCTCGGTTATCATTGTTTGAAAGTAAAACAACACTTCCAAGCGCCCCTGTGATATTTCCGGTTGATACGGCGTATACGCAGTATACCAAGCTGGGTTCTCGAGCACATTGCGTTGTATAACTTTGGGTGTAAAAGTATTGTAATACCCCTGACCAATGCATGAGGTCATCACTGTATTCTGCTCAGCAATGGATTTTAGTTCCACCAGCGCTTGTTCTTCACTCAAACCTGGCTTCAGATTTAGTCGTGAGTTTTCGGCGATACTATTGGGAACAACCGCGTCGGTAAGCTCGTCCAGTGAGGACATGCCAAGTTCCTTAAGCATACGCTCAATATTTTGATCACTAAGGCCGATGTGTCGTTGTGCAAATGTGGTATTAGTCATGGTGGTGTACTTGAATAGAATTTTTATCAGAAGTGTTGTGTGCGCTGTATTGAATTCTTTTGCAACGCGTGGGGTAACGCCTAGTTATTGACTTGACCGTCTTTAAAAAAGGGGTACCGCGAGACGGTAGCGCTTAAACGCTTATTACGAACCGCAATCTCTACTTGGTCACCGAGATTCAACCGCTTA
>CAYQVT010000040.1:0-20842 GCA_964420885.1 uncultured Gammaproteobacteria bacterium | reverse complement strand
CAGACGCAAGCCAATTCCACATCATCCAAGTGCAGGTAGTGAAATAGAACACTCTGTCACCAGGCCTGACATCATTGTGTAATTGGTGCTCTTTCAGATGCTGCAGTAAGGTACCACCTGCACCATGAACAATACACTTTGGAACACCCGTTGTGCCGCTTGAAAATAGGATATACAGCGGGTGATCGAAAGCGAGTTGTGCAAATTCGATTTCTCTGCCGATATAGGGCAGCAAGAAATCGTGATAAATAATAGCGTTGTCTAGCCCAATATTACTTGGCTCGGTGCTAAGAGTATTTGCGTAGTAAGGGACAATCACCACTCTCAAAAGCGAGGGAAGTTGCGCGGCGATTTTTTCTATCTTGTCGAGATTATTAATTTCTTTACCACTGTAGAAGTAGCCATCTGCGGTAATTAAAATCTTGGGTTCAATTTGGCCAAAACGATCTAATACGCCCTGTATTCCAAAGTCTGGAGAACAGGAACTCCAGATAGCGCCAATTGAAGCCGTTGCCAACATAGCGACGACGGTTTCAGGAATATTGGGCATATAAGCAGCCACTCTATCACCTGCGACCACGCCAGATTCTTTTAGAGCTTGCGCCATACGAGATACTTCACTGTATAAATCTCGCCAGCTTATGGTCGATTTAACTCTGTCTTCGCCCCAAAACACCATGGCGTCTCCGCCAGCACTAACACGCGAATGCTTTAAAAGATTTTCGGCAAAATTCAATCGAGCGTCAGGGAAAAAAGATGCACGCAACATTGAGTCTTTAGGCTCAAACGAGCGAGAACCCATCTCTCCCTCAACACCACAGAACTCCCATATCTCGGTCCAAAATTCACCTGTGTTTTCGACCGACCACGCATGCAAGTCTTGATAATTATCAATATTCAAGTGGTGCCGAGTATTTATCTGGTCACGAAACCTGACCATATTCGAGTCGCTTAGATTTTCCTCGTGATAGACCCAGAAAGGCCTTTTGATTGGTTCTGAATTCATTAGTGTCAAAAAAGTTATTCGCAAATATAAACGGTATCAGGTCTGCTTGTGATTTGTCGAGCACTATCCATTAAAGCAGCATTAACACTCTCCAACTCGATGCAGTTCAACGAACTCTTAAAGTTTGAGCAAACCCTTAAATACCGGTTTAGCGATCTTTAACTAATAGCGTTTTTTTCAAGCCACAATAATGTTTCAATATATACCGTGAAACGACGCAGATATTCCGGAGACAATTCTCGCATCTGAAGTATTGAGTTAATTGCCAACATCTGGGGATTGAGCGGCCCTGGGCTTTCTGGTCCCTGATTGATCGCCTTGGTAATTATATTTTCGATATCATGTCTCTTTTTTGATTCGGCAAATTGCTTTGTCGATCTCAATTCTGATCGTTCTGCTGAGCGGACGGATTCGCGGGGATTAGTATCATTGGCTACTTCCTGTCGATTTCGCTGCTCTTGTTCAGTCAATAAATCGTCCAGCGATATTTTCTGCTCATGAGCGCTGCTGTCTGAAGCCTCCCTAATACTATCGGTAAGGTCGCGTAACAAACTAAGACGTTGGCGATTCTGACGTCTTATACTTAGCTTTTCACTAAGTTGCTGCAGTTGTATAAATCGGCACGTTTCGAACAAATCATCTATTTGTTTTAGGTGTTTCGGAAATTCAACCGCAAGGAGGTCACGCAGTTCTCGCGCACTACTTCGATATCGTTCATAGTCACTCAGGTATTGCTGTGCAGAATTGACTAATTTCTCAAGGTACTGATCGCTCGTTTTCCTCGACAACTGATTTAGGCGCTTGAGTGAACTTTGAATCAGTGCGAAGCGTACCGGGTCAAAATTCTCTACAAACTCATCATTCAGCTTCTCTACTAAGATGGCGAGATTCTCAGCCCTCATTGTTTTGAAATATCACTGTTGATCCGAGTATTTTTCGGCACCGGCGCCATTTCCACACGTCTATTCTTAGCGCGGCCGTCTTCATTCTGATTACTAGCAACTGGACTCTGGTCCCCAAATGCGGCGGCAAATACCATCGATGATGGCATACCTTCGTCAATCAATGCTCGTGTGACATTGAGCGCGCGTTGCGCAGACAACTCCCAATTATCGGTAAAACTGAGATTGTTCGCCCTTACCGGACGATCATCAGTGAACCCACTAATCATCAACATTTGCTCGCGTTCACCCAAAAACACTTTTAGCGGCGCGACCAAACTGCGTAACAAACTGCGCCCCTCTTCTTGAAGCTGGTCAGAATTAATCGCAAACAGAACACTGCCACTGATCGCAATACGCCCGTTTTCTAAGGTAACACGACCGTTTTGTAGGGGGTCGGCTAAAGCTTGTTCTAACGCCATGCGTCGTTGTTCTTCGGCCTGACGTTTGGCGGTTTCAACTTTTAGTGATTGAGCAAGTTCAAGTTGAAAGCCTAGCGCCCAGATCAGCAACAGAACGAAAACGCCGACCAAGCCAGACATCAGGTCTCCAAATATCGCCCAAATTGGTGGCACTTGAGACGCGTGTTCGTCCAGTTCATTCATTAGATAACTCGCTTAACATTGGTAGTGTCAACTTGTAGTGCGGTCACCGCATCAATGATTTGTTTGTGCGCGAGTAAATTATGGTCGATGATTTCCCGTGCTTGCGCCACGTAATAGGCTAATTGTTCATCACTTCGACTGCTCGATTGTTCCAGCGATGCTTCGATTCGCCCTAGCTTGTCAATAAGCTGCTTATTAGCGTCACTAAATTGTAAAACCGCTGTGTTAAAGACGTCCCCTAAACTGGCCATTTCGCTGGTGCTATTAGAAAAGTGATCGACCATGGCAGCGAGTTTGGAAGCCTCACCATCTACGCGCTCCGAAAACTGCGACTGAGCGCGACCGAATGTCTCCGACGAGTGCTCAATCATTCTTTCTAATGCGTCTCTTTGCTGATTCGAGCTATCGACTAGTGTTTTAGAAAGAACGTCAAATTGTTCTGTCATGTGATTACGCTGGAGTAGCAAGTTGTTATCGCGAGTAAGGTGCTCGTTCATTTGGTGGCGCAATTTTTCTATCAGCTCGCTTGCAGCTTTCGGAGCCTCGGATACGGAACCGATTAGACTAGCCATCGGCTCTTCAAACGCACTGCTTAATTCTTCAAGGTTGGCAGCCACCGCCTCTTGCAATTCACCAAGGCGTTCGATTGCTGCGTCGCCCCGCTTACTTTCTGCGTCATGTAACGCATCCAATTTACCACTCACAATAGTGCTAAATTGCGACGCTTGCTCGCGCTGCTGTGTAACCCATTGTTGACTGATTCCTTCAAGACTTTTGCTTATCTTTTGTGTGTTTGCGCGTTGTTCTTCTAGGCTAGTTTCTTGCGCCTGGCGTAAAACTTCATTACTAACATTGATAGCCTCACCCACAGCGCTAAGTTGTTGCTCACATACATTCTGCAAATGCTGCTGTGTCTTTACCGTTGCATTATTAATATTGCTCAGGGTACTTTCCGCAAATGTCTGCACACTTTCGTTTACCAAATTAGAACTCTCGGTGATACTTGCCTTCAATGAGCGATCTAAAAATTCGTTGAGTGTCTTATACAAGTCGGCCATATTTGTGTGAAATTGTTCCTGGCGATTTAGCATGTCATCGCTCATAAGGTCGAGCTTTGCCGTCAGCGCGCTCAGCTCCGTCGCCACTTTGGGTAATGCATGCGCCTGGTTTTGCATAGCATTAAACGCCAGCTGTCGTTGATGACGGCCTGAAAAATCACGCAATACACTCCCAAGCTGTGCATCGAGCAAATGACTCGCTTGTAATCGATCTCGACGGCTGATGGTTGACATCAAACCCAGCATTGCCGATGCGGCAACACCCGCTACCGATGTCCCAAAGGCTAGGCCAAGCCCTTGGATTGGCGCGGTTAAGCCGGAGCGAATAGCCTCAAGTTCACTATTACCTTCGAGAGCCACCACAGCACCTTTTAATGTATCGACCATCCCAACAAATGTGCCGAGCAGCCCAAGCATTACCAAAAGCCCCACTAAATAGGGTGTCACGGTGGGAGCAGGCAGGCCGTTTCTCTGCCCCTCTATACGCAGGCGAACCGCACTTTGCAGACTTGGGTCAAGATTTTCGAGCCATCGACCTAAATCTTCAATGGGATCATTTAGAGTACTCAAGATTCTATCAAGCGACTCAGTAGCTCGACGAAATTGCAGTAACTCGAGGGTGCCGACGCCATAGACTGCAGCAATCAGTATCGTGACCCCAAGACCTAAGTTATCGACCCCGAGAAAAAGTTGGCCAATCCAGAGAATAGCCAAAGCGCCGATCAAAAAGACGCTTAGAAATAGTGTTTTGATCATATCGTTTGGTTTAGTGTTTCTTCTTTCAGTGCTTCTAATAAGCCTATTACCGGCTGTAAGCGCAGATCCAGTTCGGCAAGTAGTACGGCTTGCATGTCTCTATAGAAATTCGCTAGCCATCCCCCAGGCAAAATCCAGGTATGAGGTTCGGGATCCTTGCTGCTATCTTGGCTTTCTAAGTGAGTATCCAAAAGTTGGGAAAAACGTTGTTGTAACAGTCTCGGGGCGACGTCAAAGAGCTTTGACGTATTAGATGCCAAATTGTCATCCATCACTTTATCGAGTTGAGCTAATTGCTGCATTTGTCTTGAGAGCGGCGAAATATTCGAACGAACCCGAAGCCTCAAACTTTGTATTGCTCCAGCCATCTGAGCTTGATGCATGGAATAAAACCGTAAATAGGGCTCATAAGTTTGCAGGGCTTCAACACGTGTTCCGGTGGTTACGCTAGGTGCCTGAATCCCCATGCCGTGCGGTGTGTGAGAAAAACTACGAATAATTGTCTGTATCATTCGTTCTCTGGAATTAAATACATCCTCTCTTATCTCTAAAGCACTTGTGTCGACCTCGCACTGATTGGCTGTTTGAACGCTTGTTTGCGATTTAAGCTGATTGAGCGAGCGAGACAGGCTGATGGCATCTGAGACACTAATCAGACGCCCTAAATACTCACCGAGGTTATAGTCTGCCTTACTCGTTTTGGTATTCGACAATTGGCAAAGTAGAGCCACTAGGCGCGACCGATCAGCTAATGTCGTCGAGGCAATTGAACTCATATTAATGGAACCACCGTATGGCTTAATGTATAAATTCCACTCAAAGGCGAAGTGAAAAAATTGCTAATGCATTAGGACGCGCGGCTAATACTCGAGACTGACGAGCGTCAGGCCAAATCCGTAATGCAGCGGGCGAGTATACTAGAGATTAGCGGTCTAGGGACGAGATAAATTTTGGCATATACCTAGGTGATGATGCCTACTCCGGGGGTCATTTTAATCAAGTCGATGCACTTTTAAAATGACGTTGTCGCAACCATAAATATAAGGCGAGCCCGACTACCACGCCAGGCACAATGTCAAGCAATAGAGAGACCCAACCGTGTTTGATTGAGTATTGTTTCCTTTCAAAAACCACCCAGATTGCTAGTACCACCCAACATAGAATGACGTCGGTTGAATAGCCACTTGCATAAGGGTTAACAAAGCCAGCCGCGAAAGCGCCGATAACATCAGGATCTTGAATCAAGGCGGGGATCACAGTGATACAGAAAAACACTATGAATAGTGCGGCCACCGCGATAATTAGCCGCTTAAACATTACCTCACTCATACGCCCCCTAGGAGAATCACTCCCCAAGTTGTAGATGCTTATTTAAACCACAAAATTTTAACCAATCATCATGGTATCTCTAGAGCGGTTTATTTGATAGCAACGATGTGCGATCCAATCAGACATCAACTGGACTCGACGATCGCCATTATGTAATCAATAACCGCGATCGCCATATAAAAAGCCAGATTCAAGCTCAGTCTTTATCGCTTTGCGACTGCATATAAGCCATTGCCTTTTTCATGAATTTTTCTGTTTGCATAAAACCCTGATCGAATTCACGATGATCGGTGGTATCCAAAATTTGTTCGTAGTTGGCAAGCACCTGTTCAATATTTTGTTGTTCAACAGGCAAGTATACGCCATCGGTTTCGAATACGTGGGTTGACGCGTAGCCACCACCCCCAGCACACAGAATGAGACGTGTGGGCGCATCAGAATGACACAAGGTTAGAGCACCAGCGGTAACCGACGACGGAGTCAGAGTGTCCATCACTTCCTGAGGAACCAAACCGTCGAGCATGCGAGTACCGGCGGTAGGTGCTAAACAGTTGACGTGAATATTATTTTTCTTGCCTTCAATTACTAATGTATTCATCAAACCCACTACGGCCATTTTCGCGGCACCGTAATTAGCCTGACCAAAGTTGCCATACATGCCTGATGAAGACGTGGTCATTACGATACGACCATAATCTTGCTCACGCATAATATCCCAAACGGCTTTGGAACAATTTACCGAACCCATCAAATGCACATCGACAACCAACTTGAACTCTTCGATAGTCATCTTACTAAAACTCTTATCGCGCAAAATTCCGGCGTTATTAATTAAGATGTCTACGCGGCCCCAGCGGTCCATGGTTTGCTTGACCATATCTTGAACTTCGTCAAAATTAGCCACGTTTGCGCCATGGGAAATCGCTTCGCCACCGGCCGCTTCAATTTCATCGACAACCGCTTTAGCCGCTTCAGAAGAGGCGCCTACACCATTCACCGAACCACCTAAGTCATTAATTACAACCTTTGCGCCGCGTTTAGCCAGCTCTAAAGCATGCGACTTACCTAAGCCATTGCCGGCACCAGTAATAATGGCCACCTGACCGTCAAAACGAATTGTCATCTTTCTGTTCTCCAAAAATTTTTATTGAGCGGTGAAATTTCACACAAATCAATGTTCTATAATTAAAAACCCCAAAACTTTAGGGCCTAGTTGTCATTAGCTATTAATACCAATCGGCTTGCATTGTATACGTGGTGTCGTCTAAATCGCGCAATAGCTTAGCCCATGCGTGGATCTCCACCAGTTCAAACCGGTAAAAATACTTCATAGCCTGTAGTTTTCCTCGATAAAATTGCTCATCATCTAGGTGTGGATTGGCCTCTAGCGCTTTGTTAGAGACTAAACCTTGGCGTAGCCACAACCAAGCAATTACAATATTGCCAAACAATTCGAGATACTTAACCGAATTCGCCAACACCAAATCAATGTTTTCAACACCCATTGCTTTGAGCAAGGTCATTGTCGTGTCATCGAGCAGTTCTAGCGCTTGTTGTAATTGCGTTGCAAATGCCTTCAAGTCTTCAACCGCTGAGGCTTCACGAATTGTTTTGGCGATTTCGCCAACACAATTTTTATAGCCAGACATTTTATTCATCGGCACTTTTCGCGCTAATAAATCTAACGATTGAACTCCATAAGTACCTTCATGAATCGGGTTTAATCGGTTGTCGCGATAAAACATTTCAACCGGATATTCATTAGTATAACCGTAGCCACCTAAGACTTGAATCGCCAAATTATTCGCTCGAGGCCCGTATTCGGATGGCCAAGACTTGATAATCGGAGTCAGAAAATCGAGAAGCTCGTGCGCATGCTGGCGTTGTTGCTCAGTCTCAGCAGTACGTTCATCATCACTAAGTTGTGAGCCCAATAGGCACAAGGCATAGGCTCCCTCTGTATAGGCTTTTTGCGCTAATAGCATGCGGCGTACATCAGGATGTTCAATAATGTTCACCGGTTTTGAATGCGGGTCTTTGTCTGAGGCTAGTCGGCCTTGGGGTCGCTCTTTAGCGTAGTCAAGTGAATACTGATACCCAGTCAAACCGGTCAACGCGGCCCCAGTGCCGACCATGATACGAGCTTCGTTCATCATATGAAACATATAGTGCAGGCCTTTATTTGGCTCGCCGATTAAATACCCTACAGCGCCATCTTGTTCGCCAAAACTCAAGGCGCAAGAGGTTTGACCGCGCCCACCCATCTTATGAAAAAGACCGGCTAAGTTAACTTCGTTACGTTTACCAAGTGTGCCGTCTTCGTTAACCAAGAATTTCGGCACCACGAACAGTGAAATACCTTTGACACCTTTGGGGGCACCTTTAATTCGGGCGAGTACCAGATGCACGATATTTTCATTTAGCTCGTGGTCCCCTCCGGAAATAAAAATCTTGTTGCCTTTAATTCGGTAATTACCGTGCTCATCTGGTGTCGCACTGCTGGTTAAGTCAGCCAAACCAGACCCTGCGCTGGGCTCAGTCATGGCCATGGTGCCCGCAAAACGACTTTCACGCATCGGTCGCACCCATTTATCTATCTGCGCTTGGGTACCATAGGCTTCAATGAGATTACAGTTTGCATTGGTCAGTGCTGCGTAACCAGAGGTAGTACTTCCCGCCGCCGAAATATAAGCCGTAACCGCACTGGCGACAATGGCCGGCAATTGCATGCCACCCATATCATAGTCGGACGTGGGACAAGCGAGTCCTGAATCGTAAACTGCTTGTACCGCCGTCTTTATCTCGGGGATCATGTGGACTTTTTCACCATCGAAGGTCGGCTGCTCCATATCGACCTTTTGGCGAATCGGTAGAAAATATTTTTCCGCGACGGTCTTTCCGGTCTCAATCGCCGCTTGGAAGGTCTCTCTGGAATGGTCAGCGTAACGCTGACGCTTTGTCATTGATTCGGCATCGAAAAGCTCATAGAGCATAAACTCAAGATCACGTTGATTTAAAATTGGGGCTGTCACGTTAGCACCTTTGCTTACATAAAAAATTACTGTGTTGGCGTATTATGGTTAAATTATCCTGCGTGACCACGACATCTGGTGTCAGGTCGCCCCATAGTGAGTATCGAGAATGGCGGACGATGAAAAAATAAGTTTACCCTTTGCAAAATTTCTCAAGTTCTGGAGAGAAGTTCATGAGCTGAGCCAAGAAGATTTGGCAGCTCGCTTAGACAGCTCAACCAGACACATCAGTCGATTGGAAAACAGCAGTAGCCGACCTAGCGAGAATTTTATCGAAGACATTGCTAAAACTCTTGATCTTGGCGAGAGAGATCGCAATCACTTACGAATTGCAGCGGGTTTCAATGCCAAACAAACACCAACTAATTTTCTTGATCCGCAGCTCAAGTGGTTACGTAACGTAATGAGGTTGACTCTGCAATCCTTGGACCCCCACCCTACTACCCTCACCGATAGCGTTGGCAACATAATGATGGTTAATAAAGCTTGGGTCGGTTTTTACCAGAAAGCCCTACCCCGGATTAAGCTTGATGATTTCGACAATATTTACGACTTTATTTTTAGCAGTGAAGGATCGGGGCCGATCATATCGGATGCCGATAATACTCGCTCTCTTATTTTGATGTCGGTACAACAAGCTGTCATGTTGGACGATTCGGAAGAAAAGAAACAGTTATTAGATCGTTTACTAAAATCGCCCAACATCCCTGCGAATTGGAAGCAGCGTGCAGCCAATCTAGAGCCGATGGCGAGTTTTAAACTTCAGATAAAAGTGGAAAACTCTCTACTACAGTTTTACAGCGTAAGTCATAACTTTGGCGGGGCTGGCCCAACCGCCTACATATCGGAGCCTAAACTCACAATTAATACACTCTACCCAATTGATGAATCAATGGATTTATCACCTCTGAGCAACGGCGACATACGGCATCCGTTGCTAGATTACTGATTTCGATATGTCGGCTAAAGTTGAAAAATTATTCTCTCTTTACCGTCTTTTTCCTGCGCCTTTAAAAATGATCGGTGAGCGTGCGCTCGCTCTAACCACGCTAGGCAGTTCGGATGTTTTTCGTTAATGTAACCAGCTGCTTTGGCTGATTCCATTGAGTAACACAAGGCGATATCGGCGGCAGTCAGCTGATCACCACCAAACCAAGGTTTTTCAGCCAAGTCGAGCTCGGCTCGTTTAAATAAAGCACTCATGCGAGGGTTGGTAAATCCTTTCTGCGCCAATTTAAGCACTGGGCTAATCAATGGTTTAATAAAGAATGGTACGCGCTCAGGAATTATTCGAAACAACATCGTCACTAGTAGCAGCGGCATCATAGAGCCCTGTGAGGCATGAAACCAAAATAGGTAACGGGCGCGATCGACACTATCTGCCGCCGGACGAAGCTGCTCACTCGGATGTTTATCAAGAATATAGTCAATTATGGCGTTACTTTCTGACAATATTAAATCGCCATCGGTAACAACCGGGGCGGTACCAAGAGGTGACAACGATTTATAGTTATCAGGTGCTAAATGCGTTACCTTATCTCGCTCATAAAGCTCTAATTTATAGTCAACGCCGAGCTCTTCTAACAGCCAAAGAATTCGAAATGATTGAGAGTATTCTAAATGGTGGAGGGTAATCATCTGGGGACCTCTTGAGGAAATTCGATGCAATTGTATATTGTGGAGTGGGTCAGCGTAATCGCAATGACTAAGATGACCCAAAAATATTCAATATCTATGAGTCATCGTTGGCTTTAGATGCTGACGAAAGATGCAGTCTGACGGTAGAAGGGACCGCAAAACAAACGTTAAAAATTTCAGGCATGCGCGCCGGTCTACCGTTGGTCAAATTGGTGCAGATATAATCGCTGCGCGCCCTTAGCAAGGTCTTCTCGTCTGCAAACCTTATAATTTGAAAGCGCCGCTCGGCACGTAAACGACCATCGTTAAATGTTACCCAATTGGCAATAGCAACCTTATCTCCGGGGTAAGTGGCGGATAGATAATCTATCTCATGACGAACAGCCGCGAAACCTCGATTGAGTTCTCTGCATTTTTCTGGCGGCATTTTAACCGCAGCGCAGTGATCCCAAATGCATTGATCGAGCCAACTTAGATAAACACTATTATTTATATGCCCGTATCCATCGGCTTCCGAATCCATCGCGATGTGTTCTATTATGTGTGGTTCAGGATAATCCCAATTCAAAACTTGCACAGACAAATATCTTCTCCAGCATGTTAATTGCTGATCTTAACCGCCCGATAGGTGAACGATGTTATTCGGCAACGACATAATTGCTAATTCTAAAATTTATGTGCGCCGATGTCTTGCTGAAACAACGGATTTTAACATGATTCACTGAAGCTCAAAAAACTTAGATTTACATTTACCTCCGTCGTGGCAATGTGCGAGCACGAACAGGCGACGCAAGTAGTAAGAATCAGATTATTCCGGCTCTAACATGGTCTTAAGCTTATTAACGGTATTAAGGTTTCGCGCGGTCACCGGAACACCTAAACAAGCTTCGATTTTAGCAGCTAACTTTGAACGACCTATTCCTTCTGGGGCGTGCAAATAAAAGACCCTTTCAGATAAACAAAACGATTCGGTAGCAGATGCAAACTCTAGCAGCTTAGCCTCGTCGAATTCTGGGTTACCTATACAAAAAAAGAAATGAACAAATTTACCAAGATATTCTTGATAAGGATTGTTCTCTATCGATCGAAAAAACTCCTCTTCTGACAGCGCCATTACATTGGCGACAAAGCTAAAATGACGTTCAATTAAATTTCTAATTGCTGCATCCGGTGCAGTGTCATTGATAAGAATAATATTTCCGCTCTGAATATAGGTTTTAACTTTCTTAAAACCATTCTCTTCTAATATCGTCCTTAACTCTCTCATCGGGAGCAGGTTCTTACCGCCCACATTGACGCCTCTCAGAAGAACAACGTAGGTGCTCATGTATGACGCCTCTTAAACATGTCGACTAAACGCGAAAAACAGGAAGTTTCGATTCTTTTAACAAGGATTAACTGATTAGGGTATTTTAACGACTTCATGATCTCGTGTGAGAGTGGTTTTTGCAACTTCTTAAATAGCAGCGCCGTAATTTCTAGCTTTAACTGTTAACGTATATCGCAATTCCGTAAATTATCAAAAATGAAATGAACTTTTTCTGCTCAAAATCAAGAAAAATAGGAACCACTAAACACAGTTTATCTGAGATTGTTCCCGATATCGGCTCTTTCGAACTATCACTATCTAGCGAGCTTTCATGCATAAACATTAATGAGCTCAAAAGAACGTAACCAAGTCAGGCACTTGTGACAGATGCTAAATTTCACCAAACCATTTTTATAAAAAAGTTAAATACCGAATGCTATGAAATGAGGTAGAACCTTCCTTCCTATTTACATTGTAAGGTAAATCTATGTTTAACGTGCTCACACAGAAATGAGCGTGTTTTCTGTCTAGTTGTGCTAGATACTTATAGCGTAACAAGGACATACTGTATTTCTATTCTCAATATGGATCTCTAGTGTTGGGCTCTCTATAAACTTTTAAGAATTACCTCCCTAACACCATCAGAGAGTCATCTCCCCTGACTAAAAGTGCTTTATAAAAATCTAGAATTCCCTGTTGGCTGTGTGGTAGCTCGGCACATAACTCTTCCAAAGAATAAGAATAACCTATGCCTTTACGCATAAACTGCATACCTAAATCGTCGTCGTATTCGAATTGTTTTCGTATGCATGCCTTGGACGTATACGAAATCACTTCATCCCCTGCATCACTTAACTGACTAATTGTCGTGACAAAACCATGAAAAAGTTCGTCTACTCGGGGGCGTTGAGCCAGCAAAGTTATCGTGTCTTCTCCAACCCAATCAGCCGCATCCAAAAACGTCTCTTTTTCGATAGTTTTAGGAACTAAATGAAACAAAATACTCCAGTGTTGCGCATGATCTAAACCTCTGTCCGTTCCCAAGGGCTTTAGGCTTCCACGGTATTGGAAGCGAGCATGAAAATTATCATTGTTCATATTCGGAACATTAATCTTCAATCTAGCCAATTTAGCATCAGATTTTACTCCGTGAATTCCGGTGGAGTGCTGCACACGGATACCTGCGAGCATGTACAACGGCCTGCCGTAATTTGGCCCAGGTACAGGGAATACGACTGAATACACGCCTCTGTTAGTATCGATGATGCTATCAGAATCCGAGTTATCTAAGAAGAACCCTACATTTTTACTAGATAACAGATACGAATTCGCATCCATCGCTCGGTTTATTTTCTCACTGTCAGCTTCAAAATCACCATTTACATTTTTAACCAAGCTACCATCAAGATTGCGCTTTATCATCCCAACTTTAATAGCAAATTTTCGTAACGAATGAATTGAGGCATCGTTAACATGCATATCGCTTTCTGTCAGTCTTCCGAATATTTGCTCACGTTTTGCGTCTGCCTCTTCTTTAAACTTGGCATACATTTCAGGGATCTTACTATTCTCACCTTCCAATGCATTAGCAACAGTGGCCATGTGTGCACCTTCTTCATTATCAGTAGCCCATGACAAAATACTTCGGTACCCAATTCCATAAATTTTCTTCGCTGCGTTCTTAACTCTCAACGACAAATCTTGACGTTTTTCAGGCTCCTTTTCTTGATTTCCGTCCTGTGACAACATCTTACTAATATAAATATTATCTTCAGACAACATAAGCGCCGCTTTGGCTCTGAATGTTTCAGTTGGCATAAATAGTCTCCTTTTTGGTACCAAGTTTCTTATAAATCGGTGATTACATTAAATCCCGTTTTGGGGATTTGCCATGCTCTACTAATAAATAAGATAGTGTTTGTTAACAAACCAATATAACCCGCGCCGCAATTTAAAGTTACATAACTATAAATTGTTACGAACAAGTAGAGGTGAAAAATGACAACTTTATATATTTCGCCGGTCGACTATAAGCTTTGCGAAGAACTACGACCGTTAGAACCGGTCAATTTCGAATTACAGGCTCTGACGGACTCAACCGGCGAACTTCCGTTCGCGAACGATATAAATGCAATAGTCGACCATACTCCACAAACGGTCATGATCATGGCCGTTTGCTTGATCGCTCTGATATTTCTCAAACCAACGTTTGCCGACCGGAGGTTAAACTTCTCTATCACGGCTGTTTGGCTTTTACTTAGTGTGACTGGTGTAATCCTTGTTTCGGCACCATGGACTCTTCCAAAAATCGCTGATGCCTTCTGGCAAAATGAAAGAATCGACTTAATCGATCCCGTCATGCATCCAATTGTTAAGACAACTAATGTGATTGCAGACACCGCAAACATCAGTGTAATCGATGAGTGGGCAGACAAGGCTTATCAGAGTTATATTCATCACATCGCCCGCCTTACGATGGAGCATATTGCAGCACGCGAATTTGACTTAGCCGAATCCGTGGTCAGTACAGATCTCGACAGAGGCGATCTATTGCCCTATCAAGAACATGTACATCTATCCAGAGCTCAATTTCTGTTTAATCAAGGTGACTATTTATCGTCACTAAACCAAGCTCAGCTTGCAGAGGGGCTTAGGTCTTCGTCTATCGCAAGATCTTACCGGAACACAATTTCAGGACAATTAGCGAGTCACTTGGCTAATATTGGTGAAAGTCAGGCAGCGATCTCACGAACGAATGGGATCGATCTTATATGGGATCTGGAATCTCAAAAGATCGTAATCAACGCAGTACAAAATGGGTTGATGATAGAAGCCTTCGAATCGAATACCCATGAACACTACCTTACCGTTTACAAGCAATCACTCTCTTTGCTAGAACGTCGCCTTAAAATCGATCGCGGCGCCGGCGACCGCCTACCGTGTAATATGTCTCTGTTAGCCTCAGCTATCGCTGGTGGATTCATTCGGCAATCAAAACCAAACGAGTCCATCAACGTTTTGGATGACGGAGTGAAATTTGTTGAGAATGATCCAGGCCTTAAGGCCTTAAGACCGATTGCGTTGCATCGACGAGGAGTTTTAAGACTCGAGGCTGGCGAGCCAATAGAGGCGTCGCGCGACTTAGAAGCCGCTTTCGCTCTAACACCTTCAAAGGAAATCGCATGCGCCTCTGCGACGGCATTTCGTAGCTCAGCGATGATAAATTCAGAGAGCTATGAATTCAAAACCGCTTACGATAATCTCGCGTTGGCGAAATCTCGGTGTCCGGACGCAGAATTAGATAGGAATCACTTTATAAATATCCGTTTTTCTGACGCCTTAGCGAGTATGGCGACCAGCAATTTTGATAATGCAAAACGTTTGCTAATGCAGCTCAGCATAGAGCCAGAGGTTAAACAGCAGGCCATTGAGCAACTTAATGACTTACCAAACGCCCAGGCAAGACACGCGAATCTTATCAATGCAAATCAAATTCTAGGGCGTAATGTGACAGGTCAGTACTGCGTCTCTTTTAAAGAGATCAGTGAAAATATTAATGAATCGGAATGCTCAACCGCAGTTATATTTGATGGCGTCAATATTATTGGTCAAAGCAATGACCTTTCAAACGAAGTCTATTTTGGCGCTGATGATGGAGAGTCTTGGGCAGTTTATGATTCTGGCACCGGCCAAATCGACACACTTGAGATCAAACAAGAATCCTCTGAAATTTTCGAACGTTGGACGGACACTAGCGGTGATTACCGCTTTGATTACGTAGACGAAATAGATGAGACTGGCTTTATCAAATCGAGGCAAGCTCTATCCGGTCGAGTAGCCGTTCGCCTCAAAGGAGGTGCTGTCAGTGGCGATCATGATTTGTGGTCGGCGCCAGACGTGTTTCTACAAGGATTTTTTAATGATGAATTTATTGGCCAGACGCGGGAGTCTTCAAACAGTACCAATCCGTCTTGGGCTAGCTATTTCGTTATTGATTACAAGCACGGTGATACTTTCATGTTAAACGCATGGGACCGCGACATTATTTTTCATGATTTTATCGGGCGTATAATTTGGAACGAACTACCAACATCTGGCATGCGTCGCAGCACCTACAACGAATTTGCGGTTGCAGTAGACGTCTCTCCGACATCTGAGCCAGTTGGCGTGTCAGACGATTTATTAATTCCTCAAAATGTTTTTTCGATTAACGATTTTAGTGATGACCGCAGTCCACTGGGCGATATTGTTAGAGCTGCACAGGCCGAACAAATACGCGCGGATAAAATGGCCTCACTAGGGAGCATCATTTTGCCCGAAGCCGCAGTTATGAGCTTGATGAGACGAGCTAGCTTCGCTACCCAAATATTAACAGCTCTGGCAGGGTCAGAGATCCTTTCAGAGTTCTTGGAAACTCCACACAACTAGACCATAGACTTACTACTTCAAACAATCAACTACCGAGGTACTTTATGAATCACTCGACAAAATCATTATTAACAATATCGTTACTAGCTTATTCTTTGCAAGTGGAGGCGGGTTTACTGAGCGAAGCCGCTAAAGCAGCCGCACAAGCGGCCAGTAAAAGGAATGCCGCAGTGGCTGCGGTAAAACAACGCACACAATACGCACAAAAGGTCGCTGCTGAACGCTCTAAAGATATTATGGGGGCCATTGCAAACAATGCGACGGCCAATAAGCAGCGACTCTTAGTACAGGAACGAGTAAAAAAGGTTATCACAATTGCAAAAAAAAATATCCCTGTCCCCGGCGCAACCACTAAACCACTGGTACCGTCTAGCCTATTAGGTACGTTTAAAGCTCACAGCAACCCGGGTCTGATTTATCGCAGGGAGTTTAAAGGCACTTATATCGGAAAGACAAAATCGATGGAGCGTTACCCAAAACGTCAGCAAGAACATAACCGGAGCCTAAAAAAGACGTATCTAAAGGAATACAAAACTCCAACGTATAGCATCGTTGCCGGTGCGCCATCTGGCAATCCAAAATTGCTTCAAGTCGCTGAAGAAACGGCTATGCGAGCCCAAACGCGTTTTGGTGTAAAACTGAACAATAAAGCGGTAGCAATGAACCCTATTAAATATGCAAACATCACAAAAAAATAAGTACCCACGGTCTTAGAACGTGGTTTTGATTTCGCCGTATATAAGACATTATGTAACTTTTTATAGGCCTTGTGGTTAACGGATGGATTACTTTGTTCACCTGAGTTTACTTCTAACTCGCTAATGAAAGGATAGTTTGGTTTTATTAAACTAAGCAATACCTTGAACATTGGTTAGATAAATACTATCGATAAGGAATAGCGGCCCTCGCTTAGTACTGGACTAGTCATCTGACAGCCAAATCGGTCACAGATACGCTGTACGATACTGAGGCCTATACCAAAACCATTGTTTTCGTCGATCTTTGTGTTCGCGACATTACTAACCGTGATACGGTCTTCATGGACGCCCACTTCGATATCAGATGGTTCTCCGTGAACTACCGCATTGCGCACCAAACTGCGCATCACCACAGCAAGCACTGCGGTTGGCATTCGATAGAACGACTCGCGCGGCGCGTCGAAGTCAGCCACAATGTCGTTACTCGGGAACGCCGAATTGATAAGGCTCAGAATGGCTTGTAATTCGTTCGTTGAGCACCGTTCGTGCTCCAATAACACTCGGTCACTTGCTAACCATAAGAAAGCTTCGGCAATCTCATTCATCTCGGCGACCGAGCGCTGCAACCGTGACACCGTCTTGGTAATAACGGTGTCATTTTCCGTGGCGTAGATTTGCAATAATTCTGTTGCCGATTGAGCCACTTGAATCGGTGATCGAAGTTCATGACTCACACCTCTATTGAATTCGTATTCACGCTGCGCCGATTTCTGCACCCGTTCAAGAGCCAGCGCTAGTTCACGTGTGAGTACGCTGATTTCATCTTCAGAAAACTCATTCGCTAGTCCGATAACAACGTGCTCGAGGTCGTCGTTTTGCAAGGCGTTACTCAAATGTGAAATGGGTGCTAACGTCGATTTACTAAACCGGCGTGCCAACAAAACCGCGACCGCCGTGATGATCAGTGTCACACTGCCAATAAGCGCAAATAGTGTGTTTTTAGTATCGCGCACGACTAGTAAGTTTTTAACGTCATACACCAGAAAATAGCGCTTGCCATCGTCAGGCAACAATAGACTCGCTATAAACATCGCATTGTTATCGTCAAAATACTCGTGTATCCCGTTGGTCTTTGAAACTTGGTTTAATACGGACTCTGGTAGCGTGTCGGGCAGGTTTTCAACTAGATCTATTCGCCGTATATTTGCATTTCTAGGCTGCCAACCTTGAATCTGTTTAGGTCCAGCATGTTCGATAATGTTTTCGAAAGACGCTTGTTCAATTTTCATCTGATTGACAAACAACTGATCTTCAATAACATAGACCAATAAAAACAATAAGCCTGTGAACATGAGACTCAATACTAGAGTCAAGCTCACCATAGCGTTTCGGACACGTGCGGTAACATTAATCGCCATGCTTAGCTCTCCTTGTCGATCAATGCAAAGCCAACACCGCGTATTGTTTTGAGCATTTTGAAATCGAATGGTTTATCGAGTTCACGCCGTATTTCATACATATGAGACCTTAGTGGGTCACTACTAGGAGGGTGTTCACCCCATAGAAAATACTCGATATCTTGCCTGGAAACCACATTCGGAGAGGCTCGCATTAACATCTCCAAAATTTTCAAACTGGCACTATGAAGGTCCAACGCTATATTGTCGCGAACCGCTTGCCGTTTATCAACGTTCAAACTTAGCTCGCCTACGGTTAGTATTCTACGGCGATTGGGCTGATGCCTTAGTTTTAAGGCTTCAAGTCGCATCACCAGTTCTTTAAGTTCAAAAGGCTTAACCAGATAATCCCATGCGCCGAGTTCGAACCCCGTCACTTTGTCAGATAACGAATCACGGGCTGTTAACATCATTACCGGGGTATCCAATTGAAGTTCATCTCGCATTCGCCGACACACTTCAAAGCCATCCATTCTAGGCATATTGATATCGAGAATAATTGCGTCAAAGCTATGCTCAGTTATCAATCTTAATCCCATCACGCCATCGCCCGCAAAGTCGACTAGGTGACCATTCAATTCAAGATAGTCGCCAATATTGCCCGCGATATCCGGATTGTCTTCAATAATTAAAATTCTCATTACGTCTACGTGACTCTCAACTAAGAGAGTCTTATTGGGTCTTGTAATTGGCGAAAAGCAAACAACCATCCTATCACTACAAAGGTACTGCTGATCAGCGCCGTTAACAAAAGGGCTCGTTCCCAATCCAATTGGTATGACAAGGCGAACAAGTTTTGAAACAACGCCCCGGCGATTAATTGAACTCCAAGGATACCAATCATGCAGGCAACCAAAGCAACCACCATTTGCTCAGTAATACTCATTGCATAGCATTGTTTTCGTCGCAAACCAATTACACGCATTAACGAACTTTGTGTTCGCCGACTTGAAGCACTGACGAAGGACGTGGCTATAATGACCATCAAAGCACCGCCCAGCAATAAGGTCAAAGCAGTATTCATCATTCTGGTCAAGACAATCATGATATCGCGAATACCTTGAATCTGTCGTTCGAGATCGCTTACACGTACTTGGGGGAATTTTTCTGTGAGTACACTCAACACGCTGCGTGAATTCTCATCGATTTTGATGCCACCCATGTAGTGCTGTTCAAATTCGGCCAATGTATCAGGTGCAAACATGAACCAAAACATCATTCGCGAACCACCACCTTTGTATTCTCGTGAGCTTGTAATCGTTGCAGTCATTAGACTATTACCAATCTTGAACCCGAGCTTGTCGCCCAATTCAAGACCGAGATCACTCATTACTTCACTTTCTACCGACACATCCTTATTGCCAACAGCGGGCCAATCACCTTGTAATAATCTGTTATTACTCGGGAGTTGTGCAGCCCAAGATAATCGTACTTTTGAACGAGTTTCTTCACGCGTATCGCTTTCCCGCTTCAAAGCTTCGTCGATAGCCACATCGTTAATACTTACCAACTTCGATAAGACGGTTGGATAGATCCCTTTAAGCTCGGATTTCGATTGCTCTATAGTTTGAGAAAACAGCTCACGCTGATCTGCAGGCAAACCGGTGAAGAAGTAGTTGCCATCGGTTTCTAACATTTGTACTTGTAGAACGTCGAGAAAGCTGCCGCGCAATGTTACCGTCATTAAAATAGCCATCATCGCGATTGACACACTCGCTAGGGGCGTAATGTGTCGACTTGGGGAACGACCAATAGACCGAACCGCGACTTTGATCGGCCCCTTAAAAAACCGATGCATTTGCCCAGATGCTTTACTTAGCCCCCAGCCAAAACCAATTGACAATACAATTAGAAAAAGCACGGCGGCGACCAACATCATAGTCAGCTGCAGGTTGTCATTGCTGTACCAGAGCATGGCAACCACCACCGTAGTGGCCATAACCATGGTTAGATATGATCGGCCGAAACGGTCGATTTGCCCACGCAAAACCATGTTTACCGGAATCGAACCAAGTTGCTGAAGTTTTGGTACAACAAAAGCAATCACAGTCACCAAACCAATACTGAGTGGGCCAATTAAGTCTGTTAGGCTCAATTCTGCAACCTGCAGCATCATGTGAGGTTGCATTATGCCAATCAATATTGGCTGAATTAACCACGCTAATACACAACCGACTAGGCTCGCTAGAACCGCTAGTATAATCAATTGCAAACACAGGGCTGAAGCAACAGCTCTTCGGCTCACACCCATGCAACGCAACACCGTTGCTGGCATGGCGTAATGTCTTACCGAGTGGTCTGCTAAAGTTGCGGCGGCTCCGCCACACATCAACAAAATCAAGACTAGAATGACATTTAACAATCGCTCGGCGCGCATACTAATGCGCGAAAAGGGATGGCGACCTTTACCCGGTTTAAGGATTTCGTAATCGTGGTTTAGGGTCTTCGATAAATGAGTTTCGAGCCGACTCAAAGCGTCATTACTGCCGGTGATGAGAACACGATGTTCTCCGCGATCATTGTCAACACCCACTCGAGTTTGAGCCAGCGTATGCAATGTTACCATCGCTCGTGGCAAGGCGTGT
>CAYQVT010000039.1:17281-21126 GCA_964420885.1 uncultured Gammaproteobacteria bacterium | reverse complement strand
TATCGTAAGCTTAAGAGCTTAGACATCAATGCACGAGATGCCAAATAAGGCATACTCTACGATTAAGATAAACATATCATGAAAATTCTTATCTTAGGTGCGAGTCAAGTAGGCGTATCCATCGCTGAGGTATTGGTGGGAGAAGAAAACGACGTCACCATTGTCGACGTTGACAATAAGGCGCTTCAGCAACTGCAGAATCGCTTGGACATACGAACGATTACCGGCAGTGCAGCCCACCCCTCAGTACTAAAAGCAGCCGGAGCAGAAGACGCTTCGCTGGTGTTGGCTGTTACTAACAACGATCAAGTCAACCTAGTTGCCTGCCAAATCGCCGAATCGGTATTTTCCACTCCCACTAAAATCGCGCGCTTGCGCTCCAAGGAATATTTAAATAGTCCCGAACTCTTTGACAATGAATCTGGCTTCAATGTAGACGTAGTGATTTCGCCAGAGAAAATCGTAAGAGACCATATTACCCGTCTAATTGAGTTTCCTGGCGCCTTACAAGTACTCGATTTTGCGGATGGCTTAGTTCAGTTGGTCGGGGTAAAAGCCGTTGCCGGTGGCGCACTGATAAACTGCCCTCTTGAGGAACTCAAAGAACACATGCCCGGCATTGAAACTCGTGTTGCGGCAATCTATCGCGAACGTCAGGTCATCACACCAAAATCCGACACGATCATCAAAGAAAATGACGAAGTGTTTTTTGTTGCCGCGCGTGAACATATTCGTCAAGTAATGAAAGAGATGCGAGGTCAAAGCGATAAAACTAAACGCATTTTCATTGCTGGCGGCGGTAATATCGGTTTAAACCTAGCGATAGAACTCGAGCGTAAAGGCTATAGTGTTAAGCTAATCGAATTCAATCCAGCGAGGGCCGAACAAATAGCGGAATCGGTGAGCAAAACAATTATTCTAAATGGAGATGCGGCTGACGCAGGCTTATTGCTTCAGGAGAACATAGAGTCTGCCGACGTATTTTGCGCCATTACCGAAAAAGATGAGATCAACATTTTATCAGCCAACTTAGCCAAACAATTGGGTGCAAAGCGAGTGATGGCCTTGGTCAACAAACCAGCCTACGTTGAACATTTAGAGCATCGAGATATCGATGTTATTATCTCACCTCGGGTAGCAACCATTGGCAGCGTATTAGCGCATATCCGTCGTGGAGATGTGGTAGCGGTTCACTCATTGCGTCGCGGTCGAGCCGAAGCGATCGAGGCGATTGCACATGGCGATGCCAATTCCTCCAAGGTCATCGGCAAAGGCGTCAGAGAAATTCCCTTCCCTGAGGGCACCGGTGTGGGTGCGATCGTACGGGATCATGAAGTGATTATTCCCAATGTGAATACGGTCATCGAGCCCGAAGATCATGTCATTGTTTTTATGGACAATAAATCTTGCATTGGCGATGTCGAAGCCTTGTTTCAGGTCGCTGTCACATTTATCTAATGTTGCTAAAGTTGGCACACTAACGTCATGCATTATCAGACTGTTTTAAAAATATTAGGTGTCCTACTAATTATCTTCAGCGTCACGCATCTAACGCCGATGCTGGTGTCTTTGATATATGCAGACGGCAACAGCCTCCCTTTCATGGTGTCTTTTTCAGTAACGCTGACTACAGGCGTTTTGATGTGGGCTCCAGTACGGCGTTCTAAACGTGATTTACGCTACCGCGACGGATTTTTGGTTGTGGTTTTGTTCTGGACGGTACTTGCTACCTTTGGCGCTTTACCGTTTCTATTTTCCAATCACCACTCCTTGAGCATCACTGACGCTTTTTTTGAATCGATGTCGGGTCTAACCACTACCGGCGGGACCATTCTTACTAACCTAGACACGCTACCTTATTCCACTCTTTATTATCGTCAACAATTGCAGTGGCTCGGCGGCATGGGCATTGTTGTACTCGCCGTTGCCATTATGCCAATGCTCGGCATTGGAGGCATGCAGCTTTATCGCGCCGAAACGCCTGGGCCAATGAAGGACAGTAAACTAACACCCCGAATTACCGAGAGCGCTAAAGCGCTTTGGTATATCTATCTAGGTTTGACTGTGCTGTGTATTATTGCCTATTGGCTTGCAGGCATGACTTTGTTCGATGCGATTTGCCATGCTTTTTCGACCGTTGCTATTGGTGGCTTTTCCACTCATGATGCGAGTCTTGGCTTCTTTAATAGCACTGCCATCGAGACCGTAGCAATGGTTTTCATGCTGGTGGCATCTGCGAATTTTTCCTTGCATTTTTTATCGTGGCGAAATAAGTCCTTACTTCCGTATTTTCGAGACAGCGAATATCGCTTTTTTCTTTCAATCTTAGCACTTACTGCGATCATCGTAATCGCATCGATAATTTCCCAAAATTTATACGCCAGCAACAGCCTTGCCGTTCGCCAAGGACTGTTTCACTTAATCTCGGTTGTTACAACAACCGGCTTTACATCCAGTGGATTTGCTTGGTGGCCGGGAGCACTCCCAGTTCTGCTGTTGTTACTCAGCTTTATGGGTGGTTGTGCTGGTTCCACCGCCGGTGGAATGAAAGTAATGCGTATTCAGATGATGTATAAGCAAGGCCGTAAAGAAATCGTTCGTCTCGTGCATCCAAACGCGGTCTTATCGATCAAGACCGGAGGCCAGGTCATCAGCGAAAAAGTAATCAATGCGGTTACCGCCTTTTTTTCAATGTACGTATTTTGTTTTACACTTACTGGTTTTGCACTAAGTGCCGCCGGCTTAGACTGGATTACTGCCTTCTCAGCCGCTGCTGCGTGCCTGAACAACTTGGGCCCAGGTTTGGCAGGCGTTGCCGATAATTACGCAAGCATCAACGACACCGCCAAATGGATCTTATCTTTTGCTATGCTCCTTGGCCGCTTGGAACTATTCACATTATTGGTATTGTTTACCACCACCTTTTGGCGCGATTAGAAACCGCTGAATGAGGCAATCGCCAAACATAAAAAAGGCCGCTTTTACAGCGGCCTTTTTTAAAATCATTCGTGGGGTATTATTTGTAGACAGAGCCTTTACGAAATTTTTTGACGAGTAAATAATAAATAACAGCTCGATATTTTTTACGATTTGATCGTCCATAAGTATTAATCGCTTCTTGAATACCTTCATCAAGTTTTGGAGAGTCTTTTAAACCAAGTTTCTTAATTAAAAAGTTTTTCTTTACTCGTTCCAATTCCTTAGGATCACCTGCAGATACTGTGCATGCGTCTGCATTATAAATCGACGGGCCACAACCGATGGTTACCGCTGTCAATAACTTCATATCAGGTTTCATCTCGCACTTCTTTTCAATATCGCTGGCATACTTGGCAATCAATTCATCACGCTTGCTCATTACTCATCTCCAAAAATTAGGTCGTTACGGTTAGTAGTATTTAATCCAACTCGATGATGGAAACACCTTCTTAAATCCCCAAATTCAAGTCGTAAATCACTGCTTCCAAATGCAGTAGATCTCGACACTACCGTAAGCACTGATAAATTAAAAGAGAAATAGAAGCCTATTGATAAAATTTAACACCTTTACACCTTTCTTCAGGCCGCCGAGTCTTAACGCGCTTATGAACCCAAAAATATTGTTCAGGATAAGGTTTGATTAGCTTTGCTACTTCTCCATTCATACGCGCAGAATCTTGAATCTCATCACCAGTCGGAAAGTTATTCAAAGGCGGGCTTAAAAAAACTTCATAACCACGACCCCATGCCCGGATCCTGGTTCGACAAGGTATCACTAATGCGTCGGTCATTTGGGCGAATTTTCCGAGCACCGATTAGGTTGACGCGAGCTCATGGAAAAACGGAACGAACACTCCTTTATTACC
>CAYQVT010000039.1:1570-17271 GCA_964420885.1 uncultured Gammaproteobacteria bacterium | reverse complement strand
CGCATCTTGATCAGGCAAATAATAAAACGGATGGCCTTTACGAATGGTTCTAATCAAGTTTCTCATTGGCGCTTTACGTTCCACCATAACACCACCGAATCTTGTGCGACCGCGACGCACAACTTCGTCGACTAAACCGTTCTTTGCATATTGATACATACTTAGCATTGGCCGCTCTCGAGCGAGGATGTGTCCAGGCACTTAGATGGCGGCAAAATGAGGAGCCAATAAGATAATATTTCGGCCAGACATCAGAGCTGTATCGTATTCTTCTCGCCCGTGAATAGTTACCAATCGCTTATAACGCTTCTCTGATATCCACCAGTTCATCGGCGTCGCCAAGAGTGCTTGTCCAGCCATTTGAAAGTGACGCCGGTTAGTTGCTCGCCGCTCATTGATATGTAGCTCGGGGAAACATACGCTGATATTTTTTAGGGCGATGCGCCTCCTAGATGCACCCAATGCATAAAACAATAATCCAATCGTCTGGCCTAATATGGCAACGACTGGCAGAGGTAGAAAACTAAGAAGACGAAAAAAGTCTAAACCAAGCCAGGTTGGCCAATATCGTGGGGCAAGAAAGGCAAAAAGTGGAATAGATTGCACGAAAAACTTATACCTAAGCAAGGTTTACATTCAGCTGGGTAGATTATCATATTGGCCGTAAGTTCTGCTTGCTAGAGCAGGTCCTTTAGACTATAGCGCGGAAATCACGCTTAATTTGATACAATCAATATAGAAAAATTATGAATAGACGAACGTTACTCTCAATTTCAGCAACCGGTTTGGTAGGTGCTATCACTGGTGCTGGCTGGCTATATACTAAAGAGAGCAATGCTAAAACAGCAACTCACACTGACAAGAAAGCCATGAACGATTCAATTGCTCTCGAAGCAAACCCAAGTAAGATTGAGCCATTCAAACTAGAAGACTCACAATGGCGAGCCCGTTTAAGTGATGAAGCTTACTATGTATTACGCACTGAAGGCACT
This sequence comes from uncultured Gammaproteobacteria bacterium, assembly GCA_964420885.1. Classification (GTDB taxonomy): domain Bacteria; phylum Pseudomonadota; class Gammaproteobacteria; order Arenicellales; family Arenicellaceae; genus Arenicella. Next base: position 16,279 of record CAYQVT010000039.1, on the reverse strand, counting down.
GAACGACCCTTCACCAGCGAACTTAATAACGAAAAGCGAGTCGGTGAATTTGTCTGTGCGGGCTGTAACTTAGCTCTATTTACATCCAGCAAAAAATACGACAGTGGCACTGGCTGGCCAAGCTTCTTCGACACAATCGAGGGCCGCGTAGGCACAAAGCGAGATTTCAAATTGATTTTACCGCGCACTGAGTACCATTGCGCTCGATGTGGTGGCCACCAAGGTCATGTTTTTAATGATGGCCCGGCTCCAACCAATCTTCGTTATTGCAACAATGGTGTAGCACTTAAATTCATTCCCGCCTAGCCGTATTAGATCGAAATGTTAGGCACTCATAAGGTGTCATATAGGCTCTGAGTTTGCAGATATTGCTGCAAACTCGGTATTTCACCAGCGGCGTCAATTAGGTCTGACCATTCGTCAACGTCGTTTAGTTCTGGTAATTTTGACAGCGGTAACTCTATTGATGCAGCACTGGCAAGGGTTTGTTTAAGTACACGCTCGGTTCCCCAATTCTTATCGACAAATAACGCCTCCGCTTTGCGGCACAAGCCTAATAAATAGTAACCTCCGTCTTCTGACGGCCCAATAACCGATTCGCCCTTAAGCAATGACTGATAGGCAAACTCCAATGCCTTTGGTTGCACGTGCGGTGCATCGCAACCCATCACCGCCGCAGGAAAACCAAGCTCAGATAAAGCATGGTGCATTTTCTCTCCTAAATCACCTTCACATTGCTGGTTCATGAGTATTGGATAGCGTTGCTGCATTTCCACAAAAAAAGTGTGGTCCGAATCCAACCAAGTCGATAGATAAACTTGCCCAGGCCAGTGCTTACAGGTGCGTTGAATAGCAGTCTCCATTAATAGCTTTGCAATATCAGCTGCCTGCTTAGCGGAACAATGAGACGTCAATCGAGTCTTTACCTTGCCAGCGATTGGCGCCTTGGCGAACAATAAAAGCGGAAGCTTACCTGACATCATCGTAGCCTTGCTTGAGCTTCAAAAGAGGAATGCCGAAAAAGTAGGCTAGCCGATACCACCACATTTTGAAGATAGTCTTGGTTACTCCTTGCTGTTCCCAGCGGCGAGCACTGGTTAGCACTCTTTCGCGTGAACTGTATGGGCGATGCAATTGGCGCAAACGTTTGGAGAGTGCAACGTCTTCCATTAATGGGAAGTCCGGGAAACCGCCCACTAATTCAAACACACTTCGATCGACAAACATGGCTTGATCCCCGGTTGCTACTCCACTGATACGAGAACGTAGATTCATGAAGAACGCGATCATCGCCATCGCTTTCGAGGTACTGAAAAACGACACATCAAAACGCCCCCAAACTTTGGCTTTGGCCAGCTCCGATTTATAACGCTTAGGCAGCTGGGTATCTGCATGTAGAAACAATAGCATACCCTGGTTAGCTGCCTTTGCACCGACATTCATCTGTCGGGCACGGCCCGCTGGGCTATCAATCACATGATAACCAGCCTTCTGCATTAAGTCTCGAGTCGCGTCAGTGCTGCCTCCATCGACAATGATTACTTGCTCGGCCGCTAGGCTATCAAGTTGCCCTATCAGTGTAGGCGCTACCGCTTCTTCATTGAGTAGCGGTACAATAATAGAGACACCGATAAAAGACCCGCCTGTCGGCGCCCCAACACTCATACTTGCCCTAGCTTGAACGCTTATTACCAATTCGCAAACGCAGCGCATTTAGCTTAATAAAGCCTTCGGCATCTGCCTGATTATAGGCGCCTTCATCGTCTTCAAAAGTGGCGATACGTTCGTCGAACAGGGAATCTTTTTCCGATTTACGGCCCGCGATAGACACCATTCCTTTGTAAAGCTTAACGCGAACGGTGCCGTTCACATGTCGTTGCGATTGGTCGATCATCGCCTGTAACATTTCACGCTCCGGGCTCCACCAATAGCCATTGTAAATCAGCTCGGCGTATTTTGGCATCAACTCATCTTTTAGATGAGCAACCTCGCGATCTAAAGTCAGCGATTCCATCGCTCTGTGCGCGCGCAGCATAATCGTCCCCGCGGGTGTTTCATAACAACCTCGTGATTTCATGCCAACATAACGATTCTCGACAATATCGTCTCGACCAATTCCATGCGCACCGCCAACTTTATTTAACCAAGCCATGATATTTGCTGGCGTCATTGCCTCACCATCTATTGCGACGATATCACCTTGAACAAATTCAAGCTCAAGGTACTGAGCCTCATCGGGCGCCTCTTCAGGCGATACCGACCAACGCCACATCTCTTCCTCTGCCTCGGCCCAAGGGTCTTCCAAAATTCCGCCTTCGTAAGATATATGCAGCAGGTTTGCATCCATCGAATATAAAGACCGGCCATCGGCCTTCTTTTCGACGCTGATTTCATTGGCGTCCGCGTACGCTAAAAGCTTGTCGCGAGAGTTAAGATCCCACTCTCGCCAAGGGGCAATTATTTGGATGTCTGGGCGCAGTGCATAAGCACCTAATTCAAACCGCACTTGATCGTTGCCCTTTCCAGTTGCACCATGTGAAATGGCATCGGCTCCTGTTTCATTAGCGATTTCAATCAAGCGTTTGGCAATTAATGGTCTAGCGATCGATGTTCCCAAACGGTACTCACCTTCATACATCGCATTTGCTCGCATCATTGGGTACACATACTCGCTGGCAAATTCTTCACGCAGATCATCAATGTAAATACTGGTAACACCCATTGCCTTCGCTTTCGCTCGAGCAGGTTCTACTTCTTCGCCTTGACCGATATCTGCTGTAAAAGTGACGACCTCGCAATCGTATTCTTCCTGCAACCATTTAAGAATGATCGAAGTGTCCAGTCCACCGGAATACGCGAGAACTACTTTCTTAATATCTTTCTTTGAATTAGACATAATTGGCTTAAATTTGAGAGATTTTCAATGCGCGTAGTGTCTTGTTTTCACCCGCAAAGGTCAAGTAAACGCACTACATTCAAGCTAAAACTTGGGTGCCAAAGCTAGAAAAAAGGTGTATAAATGAGGCAGCGGTTCAAAGAAACTGTTCCTGAATTTGAAAAACAACTAAAACTTAAAGGTAACTGTGATGGAAGAAATTAACTTTATTGCTCGTTGGGGGCACTTAGTCTTCGGTATTACATGGATTGGCATGTTGTATTACTTCAACTTTGTTCAAGGCGGCTATTTCAAGAGTGCCAGTCCAGAAGGTCTAGCCGATGCCAAAGCCAAACTCGCGCCTAGCGCATTATGGTGGTTTCGCTGGGGTGCGATGCTAACTTTCTTAACAGGCCTCTATCTTATCTCGTATCTGGGAACTACGTTCAAATCAAACGACTATATTATGGTCGGTGCGCTAATGGGCACCTTTATGTTTTTTAATGTTTGGTTGGTGATCTGGCCAGCGCAACAAATCGCCTTAGGCATGAAAGAAGGTGACGGACCCGCAGCCGGTGCAAAGGCATTACTCGCGTCTCGCACCAATGTTTTGTTCTCGGGCCCAATGTCTTACATGATGCTCGCCTCTACACACAAAAAGCACCTAGCCGATGGCGTTGACACAGGTCTCTATGTAGCGCTTGCATTAGTTGTAGTTTTAGAACTTAACGCACTTTTTGGTAAGCAGGGCCCAATAGCATCGGTTAAAGGCGTTATCACCAGCAGTGTCTTATTGACGGCGATCATCGCAGGGATATTGCACTTTATATAAAACCGCATAAAAAAGTCCATTCAGGTTTGTGTTAATTTAACAAAACCTAGTAGACTTAACGCACAAATGGAAAGCGCCCCGCTTGAATAGTTGGGGCGCTTTTTCTTTCTAAACTGATTAAGACCACAATCGCTACTTTGGTACGGTTATTTCACCATTTATTAACACTACTGCAGACATGTTACAAAACCTCCTGAAAAAATTCAGAAAAGAGCCTCGCGCTTCCTACTCCGAATCCGCCATCATGAATGCCTATGCACGTCTTCCGGTAAGCTTTGTACGCGGAGAAGGCGTGACATTATGGGACGCAGACGGAAACGAATACTTAGACGCCTTAGGAGGCATTGCGGTAAATTTCCTAGGGCATTGCCATCCAAAAATCAGTGAGGCAATCTCACTACAATCAAATAAGATAATTCACACCAGCAATCTGTTTCATATTCAAGAACAGGCTGATCTTGGCCAACGATTTTGTGCGATTTCAGGAACGGATAAGGCCTTCTTCGGCAATTCTGGCGCCGAAGCCAACGAAGCGGCGATCAAAATAGCGCGGCTATACGGTCGCACTAAAGGCATTGAACGCCCGACCATCTTAGCCGCCGAGCAGTCATTTCATGGGCGAACGATGGCAACGCTTTCGGCTACTGGCAATGCGGCTATTCAGAAAGGTTTCGAGCCGCTGGTAGGCGATTTCATTCATGTACCTTACAACGATATTGACGCTATGCGAAAGCACTCAGGCAATACCGATATTGTGGCGATTATGATCGAGCCTATTCAGGGTGAAGCCGGTATCGTAAGCCCCGATGCGGGTTATCTAAGAGCACTACGCTTGCTTTGTGATGAATGCGGGTGGCTGTTAATCGTCGACGAAATTCAAACGGGAATTGGCCGCACTGGCAAATGGTTCGCATTTCAACACGAGGACATTCAACCTGATCTGATTACCAGTGCAAAAGCATTGGGCAATGGCATTCCAATTGGAGTGTGCGCGGCCAAAGGCTTGGCTGCCGACCTACTTAGCCCAGGCTCTCATGGAACCACCTTTGGCGGCAATCCATTTGCCTGTAAGATCGCTGCTACGGTGATCGATATTATTAAGGACGAGAATCTCGTTGAAGTAGCTGCCAACACAGGCGCCTCACTGAAGAAGCAATTACAGCAAACTCTTGGAACCTTCGACAAAGTCGTTGATATTCGCGGCACCGGACTGATGTTAGGAATTGAACTCGACAAGGCCTACCCAGAATTGGCCACGAAGTTTCTGGACGCCGGTTTAGTAATCAACATCACTGGCGGCGGTAAAGTGATTCGCTTACTACCATCTGTACTATTAAGCGAACTTCAGATTAAAAAAATAGTCTCGATAATTCACGACGTAGTATCAGCTCTTTAATAGTCAATAAAATTATGCCCGTACAACATTTTCTGACCCTGGATGACCTAAGCTCTGATACTTTGAGCGATTTAATAGATCGCGCGATTGAGTTAAAGACAATCAGCAAGCAAGGGGCGATATACCAACCTCTCAAGAACAAAACCCTCGCGATGATTTTTAGTAAGTCATCTACCAGAACCCGCGTCAGTTTTGAAGTGGGAATGAGGCAATTGGGCGGAGGGGCGATTAACTTAAACCCTAATGAAACACAAATTGGTCGAGGAGAACCGATCGAAGATACCGCTAAAGTCATTTCCAGTATGGCTGATGGAATAATGATTCGCACCGACTCTCACGCAAAAGTTGAACTATTAGCCGCTAATTCCAGTGTGTCTGTTATTAACGGCTTAACTGATGATTATCATCCTTGCCAACTATTAGCTGACATGCAAACGTTTCAGGAACGTCGAGGCCGCATTAAAGGAGCAACCATAGCGTGGATTGGAGATGGGAATAATGTATGCCATTCATTTATGAACGCGGCACGCCTTTTTGACTTTCATCTAAATATCGCAACGGCCGAAGGCTTCGAACCTCATGCCAATATTAGCGAGAAAAATCGCTCTCATTTGTCGTTCTTTGAGAACGCTCAAGCAGCGGTCGAAAATGTTGATGCTGTAGTCACCGACACCTGGGCCAGCATGGGCCAAGAAGGCGAGAAAAGTGAACGAGAGACCGCGTTCAAAGGTTTCTGCGTTGACGACCGATTAATGGGCATGGCTGATAAGGATGCTATTTTTCTTCATTGTTTACCGGCCTACCGTGGCATGGAAGTTAGCAGTTCAGTAATTGACGGCCCTCAAAGCGCCGTATTTCAGGAAGCTGAGAATCGTTTACACGCCCAGAAAGCGCTACTAGAATTACTCCTTGCTTAGACGTCCAATGCTCACCAGCTCACTACTGCAGGTCGACAAGGTTAGCGCTTCTTACAGCGAAAAAGAGATTGTTGTCGACAATGTAAGCTTTACACTCGAGCACGGGGAATTAGGCTGTTTATTAGGCCCGAGTGGCTGTGGTAAGACAACCATTCTTCGCGCGATAAGTGGCTTTCAAGAGCTTCGCTGCGGATCAATTTCACTGGCTGGAAAGCTTATTTCAACACCCGGAAAAATCACTTCCCCTGAACAAAGAAACGTAGGAATGGTTTTTCAAGATCATGCACTGTTCCCTCATTTGAGTATTGCTCAGAATGTTGGCTTTGGACTGTGGAAATCACTTGGATCAGAGCGTGAAAAAAAGGTTAGAAGCTTGCTCGAATTGGTTGGAATGCAAGACTATTACCACCAATATCCGCACCAACTTTCGGGTGGCCAAAGCCAACGAATCGCGCTTGCGAGAGCCATTGCACCTGAACCAAAATTGCTTTTGATGGATGAACCTTTTTCCAACCTTGATACAGAGCTAAGAGACAGCTTAGGGTATGAAGTGCGAAGCCTTCTGAAGGAACTTGGGATGACGGCCATTATGGTGACGCACGATCAGAATGACGCTTTCGCTCTCGGTGATCAAATCGGAGTTATGTCACGGGGGAAACTTGTGCAATGGGGTAACTCGTTCGACCTTTATCACGCGCCTAATAGTCGCTTCGTAGCCAATTTTATCGGAGATGGGGTTTTCCTTGCGGGCCAGATTGTAGACGACAAAACTGTCAAAACAAGCTTTGGCGAAATTCGCGGAGAAATAATTCGGGCTGATAAAACTACAAAAAATATTGACGTTCTAGTTCGCCCTGACGATGTGAAATATGATCCAGAAAGCCCTATTCTAGGAAAAGTTGTACGTAAGGCGTTTAAGGGTGCGCAGACGCTCTACACGGTCACTACCGATAGCGGGGATTCGGTTATGAGCTTAGTGCCAAGCCACAATAACTATGCAATTGGAGATGTGATAGGCGTATCGATTGAGGCCGACCATTTGGTGTGTTTTTCTCAACAATCGAGAGAAAAAGACCACGCTTAAGTTTTGCCGTTTAGGTTGCTAATCTAATCGCGATTTGAGCATTGTATTCAAGTGCACTGGAAATCAAGCCCTTCTCACCACTGGCTTTACAACCATGAACCACTGAATTTTCAGACTTAACCACACCGCAATTATCGCAAGCCATTAACAACGAACGCCTATTATTGGGGTCTACAACGGTCAACCACATATGGTCTCGTTGATCATTTGCCGCATCGATAGTTCTGTCGCTGGGCACGCCTAGCCGCTCGAGCAAATTACTACTCAATAAGCTCGCATTATCAAAACTATTCTGAAACTTTGTCATCTCTAACCTCGTTTTGGCTGTCTCTAGACCTTATGTCTACTATATAGACCGCGTGACAAGGAATCTTCTTACCAACTCGAGGTTTACAATTTTTTACCTCTTCAATTTGCAGGGAAAATGGCTAATTATTAACTTAAATATTGCCCTGCTCTTTGATAAATACTACGCAGCATCGCATGCAAGCCATTGCTCCGTGTGGGGCTTAAATGGTCATTAAAGCCAATGTCTCTAATAAAATCTGGCTTCGCATCAAGAATGTTTCGTGGAGTTTGATCAGAATAGACTCTTAACACAATCGCAATTAAACCCGACACAATCGCTGCATCACTGGTTCCATCAATATGCATCTTTCCATCTACCATCTTAGTATTTAGCCAAACTTGTGACTGGCAACCGCGAATTTTATTTTCCTCGCTCTTCCACTCTTCCGGGAAGTCGGGCAATTGACGTCCTAAATCTATCACGTACTCATAACGTGACATCCAATCTTCAAAAATTTCAAATTCATCGACCAGCTCGGCCTGTATCTGCTTAATATCGTATACCATGCTACTTCTCTATTCGCCAAGTCGTGCCCTTAATACCATCTTCGACGACCACGTTTTTTTCCGATAAAACACGCCTTATTTGGTCCGCTTTATCCCAATCACGCTCAATTTTGGCTTGTTGACGTTCAGCGATCAGGGAGTTAATTTCCTTCGCATCGACCTCATTTGCGCCCTCCAAAAACCACTCTTCTGGATCCTGCTGCAACAAACCTAACCATTCACCACATTGCAATAAACCCGCTTTAATAATGATTAATTCACTCTCAACATCGCTGGTATTGGCCTGCTTCGCCAATGCAAATAGCTCGGCCATTGCTTTTGGCACATTTAGGTCATCTAACATGGCGTCAACAAACGCCGCTGGCATTTGATTTCCAATGTCGTTGGGAACCACTACATGCATCAGTTTGCGTAAGGCTCCATATAGTCGGTCAAGGCTATTGTTAGCTTGATGTAATGCATCATCGCTCCAATCTAAGGGCGCGCGATAGTGCGCTGAGAGCAATACGTAGCGAATTGCTTCTCCATGCGCTTGCTTAAGAAGATCACGCACCAATAAGACATTACCTATCGACTTTGACATTTTCTCTTGGTTGACGTTAACAAAACCATTGTGCATCCAATAGTTGACGAATTTCGCTCCGTGGGCACAGGTACTCTGTGCGCGTTCGTTCTCGTGGTGTGGAAATACAAGGTCATGACCGCCACCGTGGATGTCGATGGTGTCTCCGAGATGCGTTGCCACCATAGCTGTACACTCGATGTGCCAACCAGGCCGACCTCGCCCCCAAGGGCTATCCCAACCAGGCTGATCATTAGCCGATGGCTTCCATAGCACAAAATCGGTGTCGCTCTTTTTATAAGATGCCACGTCAATTCGGGCGCCGGCTAGTAATTCTTCAGGGTCGCGTTTCGACAGCTCTCCATAACCATCATAAGACGGCACATCGAACAGCACGTGGCCATCAGCAACGTAAGCGTGACCGCGATCTATCAAAGCTTGAATCTTGTCATGGATCTCGCTAACGTGATCCGTCACTTTAGGCTCGACGTCAGTTGGCAACACTCCGAGGGCATCTAATTCTTGATGGTATAGCTCAGTGTATCGCTCAGAGATCACCGAAATATCCACACCCTCCTTCGCTGCAGCCGCGTTAATCTTATCGTCAATATCAGTGATATTGCGCGCATAAGTCACCTTAGGATATTGCGATCGTAGCACTCGAGTCAGTACATCAAACACCACAGGTGGGCGATAGTTACCAATATGCGCATGGTTCCACACTGTTGGACCACAGACATATACCGTGACGTTATTCGGATCTATCGGCACGAATTCAGTTTTGGATTTTGTTTCGGTGTTATAGAGTTTCACGATGTAAAAAAATGGTTGGGTGTTCAATTATTGGCCGGTGTCGAGCGATCATGCTCAACTACTCAATACGCGTAGTGTAACAGTCTAATAGGTACGAGCAAGACTCTGCCGTCGGGCAAAGATAGATAAAACAAACTCAGGGTTTAAACGAGGCGTCTGGGCTTAGCGTCCCAACGCGCCTGAAAAGTAATTGCGTTCCTTGGCCAATAACAGTCGTAAACAAATCAAGGTCATGATCGAGAAAACCAAGACCATCCATTCCGGCATGCTAAACCCAATCAATGTCCATTGCACTTCGGCGCATTCGCCACTTCCCGACAGCACGCGTTGTATGACATCAAAAATTGGGTCCATTTCCAGCATAAACGATAAATCCGGTCCACACTCTGGTACTTTGTCCGCAGGTAAGTGCTGCAACCACACTTGACGTCCTGCAATAGCGAGGCCGATTAAAGAAGCGAGGGTTGCACCAAACGCGAGAAACTTTGACCCAAGTTTTTTTGGTCTGAAGATGATTCCTAATAGGCAGAAAAACCCTACGCCAACAAGGGCGCCGCGCTGAAACATGCATAAAGGGCAAGGCGCGAGGCCAAGCATCTGTTGAAAATAAAAATAAGCAATGGCCAATAACCAACCACAACCAATTAAACCGATCCAATACCAACGTGTTGCAATCACCTGTTTCGCTCCAAGTGGATATACTAAAATTAAATTTCCCGTTTTAAACGACGGGGCATATCTCTTGTTAGTAACAATCTATCTCGTGTCGAACCACGTGAATAGAGTCTTGACCAACGATTAACTTCAAACAAAAGCGCTAGGGTGCGAAAACTGTTTATGCAAAACGTTGCTCGAACCTTTGGCTAGTAATAATTTGACGTCCCACCCGTGAAGCAAGTATACACCATGGACAGGCACTTGAGACTGGCAATAAACAACAACCATTAATATTGCACTTTTAGCCTGCGCCCTGGAACGCTCTAAACGCCAGACGCCGGCCACTCAACTATATAGTCTTGAATATCCTCATCGCTAATATCACGTTGATACCTAATTCGGTGACGAACAGAATGGCCGTTTTGATGAACAGTTTTCTTACTTCCAGATCTTAAATGGTGCCAATTGGGTAACTGCTCGCCTTGATACAATAAACGATACGCACAGCTCGGCGGGGCAAATTCCACTGCATCTGCAACATTATGCTTATTCATGGTGACACAACTCGGCACTCGAATTGAACGATGAGTGTAATCTGAACACCGACAGCTTTGATCGTCCAACAAATCACACGCCACATCGGTAAAAACGAGTAGCTCAGTGTCTTCGTCTTGCAATTGAGTCAAGCAGCATTTCGCACAGCCGTCACAGACACTCTCCCATTCCTCATGGGTCATTTCTAATAAGGTTTTACTTTGCCAAAAAGGCGTATCATCTTGCATGAATTAAGACGCTCACTCAACCGCAATTGTTTGGGCGTTCTCAAATTTGCTAATCAATAAGTGAGTCGCGCCAAGCGATCAGTTTATCATGCTTACTAAGACTAGCGTGAGCTGGGCTGGTTGATGGGCAGCGGTTCCAACTAAAATCTGAACGCGTCCGCTTGATTGTTTGAATTAAGCTCTTATGATGACGATGAAACAGTGTCTCCGCTGCGGCCCCATTAAAAATAACTCGAGATATACTCGGGTAGCGATCAAAAAACAACTTAAAGTCATTGGCCACTTCCGACTTTCGAACAATCGCACTGTCCAAACTACCGGGGCGCTCACAATCAAATAGCACATCCCAAACCGCCACACCGGATCCCACTAAGGCTTGAGTCTTGGAGTGGTAATCCAGCGACATATCAAAACCGAATAGTTCGGACATGGTCCACCAAAAAGCATTTCGGGGATTAGCATAATACTGGCGTTCATGAAGAGAAATTCGGCTCGGCATTGAACCAAGAATCAATATCTTAGGTGTTTCTCCTAATATAGGGGCAAATGCAGGCATAAGACGACAAGCGTCTATACAATGGTACGCTGCGCAAGCTGAACCACAAGCTTGGAAATTTGGGTTTGCAAATTCTGAGGGAAGGAAGGGATTTGCGATTCGATCTCGTAGTAATACTCGTAAAACCCATCTTCGTCTTTCATTTTCTCAAATAAGTGCAAGCGCTCGCAATGGTAACGTTCATCATTAATTTCATTATATCGAGCAAAATCTAAAAGCTCACGGGCAAATTCAAAGTCTTTCTCAGTCAGAAGCCTCTCGAAGCGCTCATTAAAGCTTAGGTCTTCGTTGTCTTCCGTAATCTCTTCCGAACTAAAGTCCCACTCTTCGTCAGTCTCAAGTGGCGCATCATCTGTCGAATCTGGATACGAGATCTTTCTAAGAATATCGTCTGCGGTGATACTCTTTTCCGACGCACTCAAATTCGAGTAGTCCTTTTTGACACTATCTTGCTCTGCTGGCTTAGAGCGATCAGTTTTGGCTGATTCAGCAACCATTTTTTCGAATTTGACTCGGTCATTAGCACCAAACAAATTGAGCGATCGACCAAGCTTACGCAGGCGCTCGCGCATCAGGTAGATGAATACGATAGAGGCCACAATTGAGAGTAATGCCCATATCCACAATGGTGTTTTCTGAACCGCTGAATTAATTCCGTCACCCACAACGCCCTCATTAACACCACCGGATTCCACTGTGCTTGTTTGCTCAGTATCTAAGTCGGAAGAAACCTCTACACGTTGTTGGTCGCTTAACTCTAGGTCGACGGATGCTTCAACTTCGACAAAACCCTTAAGCTTCAATACCTGACGTTCCAAAAACTCTATTTTCTGGTCTTGAGCTAGTAGCTGCTGAGATAGATTACTCACAGTCTCCGTCAGCGAAAAAATAATTTCCTGCGACTGTTGGCTATCGCTAACGCCAATGAACTTTCCTGGGCTTCCTATTCCAGTTACTTGAAACGATGAATCTTCGCTTGATTCAATTTCAACGATTTCGGCGGTCGCATCGGATATGGCCTCGTCAACGATAGGAGTCTCTAAGACTTTTTCACCATTAGACGTTAACAGCTTTACTTCTCGCGCATTAGTAGTGCTTTCCAAGGCGGCGAGCTCGAACTTGGCTTGAGAGTCGCTGACGCTCTTGACGAAAGATTCATCGGGGATTATCAGAAAGGAACCGGCCTTTAAACTGCTCACCGAACGACTTAAAAACGCGTCCGGATTAGCACGATATAGACCCCACATCATTTGACTTCGTGAAACACCCATCGCACGATTAATTCGGCGAGCAACGCGCCATAAGGACTGCCCGTCCAAGACCGCACCGAATTTATCAGGAATATTATCAGCTTGAGCGGTATCGTACGGCCCCATCACATTGTCGCTATTGCTGCCTCGGTCAAAGTCGCTCTCTAACTCAAAAGTCGTGTCTAGGTCGACATCCTCACGCACGGCAACAGTATTAACACCGCCTTGATTTTGCAACGAGCCATTAGCACGTAGATTTAACAGAACTGTAAAGGCTTTACTAAACTCGACGTCTGCCTCGGTCAAGTTCAGTTTAAAGCGAAGATAAGGTTCATTTATTACTTGATCGGATCTAACCAAGATCGCCAACTTTGAACTTGATTGATCTAAGCCAATGCTTGCCTTATCAAGCACGCTTATCTCAGATTGGAGAGACATAAATTCGATGTTCAGAGAATCTGGGTCTGTCACATCATGAACGGGCACGCGCACTGACAGAGGTTCACCAATGAATGATTCTACCTCAGCCGCGCCCAAACTAAGTGCGTGTGCATCAAGACTGATCGTACCCAGAATAAAAGACACACAAAAACTGAACACGATTGAGGGCCAAGCCAAATCGATCGTTTCAATATGTTTTTGAATCGGGTGACACTGCCCGATATAACAACCCTTCTCAGTGAGCCTGCGCTCCACGAGTAACCCCATTCAATCTTTGTTTTAATTAGCTTTTACCAATCCCGGCTAATAAACACCAATTCACGTCGGTACACAAAGCTCAACCCACTAACAATAAGCTAAGTGCCAACCACAATCTCTTCCAAGTAAATAAAAGCTAGCGCAATATAGTATTAGTGCTATGCGCAACGATTAAGTTCATTAGTGTGACGCAATATTACCGGCTAATCAATGGGACCTAGGTCCATACACAAACACATATTGGTCATTTGTAAAGAAAAAATCTTCGATTGCTAAAATTTAATCGTTAAAGCTTGATTATTCTAGTAACAAATTGATTTAAATAGCTTTTTCCAGTCCTTGGGCGCGCTGCTCTAAAATGTCAACGGCTGGAAGAACTTTTCCTTCTAGGAACTCTAAAAATGCGCCGCCACCCGTCGAAATATAAGAAATGTCCTTAGCGACCCCGTATTTATCAATCGCGGCGACCGTATCACCACCACCTGCAATCGAAAACGCAGTCGACTCGGCGATTGCATGCGCCAACAACTTGGTCCCTTCACCAAATTGATCAAATTCAAATACGCCTACCGGCCCATTCCAAACAATTGTTCCGGCGCCCTTAAGCAGAGTTGAAAACTGCTCAGCCGTATTCGGCCCAATATCAAAAATCATATCATTCGAGCTCACTTCACTGACGGATTTAATGGTCGCCGAAGCCGTCGCCGAAAATTCTTCACCGCACACAACGTCCGAAGGCACTGGAATATCTCCATCGGACCTTTTTGCGTTTTGCGTCAGATCATTTGCTTGGTCTATTAAGTCATCTTCGTATAATGACTTACCCACTTCATAGCCGGCAGCAGCAATGAACGTATTGGCAATTCCGCCTCCAACAATCAGTTGGTCTACCTTTTCAGAAAGCGTTTCAAGGACCGTCAACTTGGTTGACACCTTAGAGCCTCCAACAATTGCAACTATAGGTCTCGCTGGTTCATCCAAGGCTTTTGCTAGCGCCGATAATTCATTGCTGAGCAGCGGTCCAGCGCAAGCGGTGTCGGCGTATTTAGCGATGCCATGTGTTGACGCCTGAGCTCGGTGCGCTGTCCCAAAAGCATCCATAACAAATACATCGCACAATTTAGCCATGCGTTTCGCCAGATCATCGTCGTTGGATTTTTCCCCAATGTTAAACCGAACATTTTCACACAACACGATCTCACCAGCTTCTAGATCGACACCATTCAACCAGTCTTGTTCCAGACGCACTGACTGATCTAGGTGCTCGCTAAGGCGCTTTGCGACGGGTGCTAGAGAAAATTTAGAATCGAATTCGCCTTCGACTGGCCTTCCTAGGTGAGACATCAACATCACTTTTGCGCCCTTATCAACCGCCAATCTGATTGTTGCAAGTGAAGCACGAATCCGTGCGTCATTGCCAACGTTGCCGCC
>CAYQVT010000039.1:0-1560 GCA_964420885.1 uncultured Gammaproteobacteria bacterium | reverse complement strand
GCCACTAATTGGAACGTTAAGATCTTGGCGAATTAGAACCCGCTTTCCGGCGAGATCTAGGTCTTGCATGCGAAGTGCTTTCATCTTTGTTATCTATGTTTGATTCTATAATTTGCTAACAGTGTCAATAACGTTATTGACAGTAAAACCAAAGTGGTCAAAGAGTTGCTCTGCGGGAGCCGATTCACCAAAGCTGCTCATTCCTACTACCGCTCCTTGAAGACCAACATACTTGAACCAATAATCACTAATACCCGCTTCCAACGCGACTCGCTTAGTCACCGAGGCGGGTAAGACGCTTTCTTTATAAGCCGAAGTTTGCGCGTCGAAACAATCGGTTGAGGGCATAGACACGACCCGGACCCCTGTACCTTGATGTTCCAAAGCGGTCGCAGCCTCCATTGCTAAGGCCACTTCCGATCCCGTCGCAATCAAGATGACGTCAGCACTACCGTCGCAATCTTTTAATACGTAACCGCCCTTTTCAATATTTTCTAATTGTTTCTGACTCCTGTTTTGATGCGGCAATCCCTGACGTGAAAAAACCAAACTTGTGGGTTTGTCGTCGGCTTGTATCGCTACCTTCCAAGCAACCAAGGACTCAACCGCATCGCACGGACGCCAAACCGACATATTAGGAATCAACCGTAGGCTAGCGACATGTTCTACTGGTTGGTGAGTTGGTCCATCCTCGCCAAGCCCAATTGAGTCATGCGTCAGCACATAGATAACCGCTTGCTTCATTAGGGCTGACATGCGCATACCATTACGCATATAATCCGCGAATACTAGGAAGGTACCACCGTATGTTTTGAAACCACCATGCAAGGAAATACCATTCGACACAGCTGCCATAGCAAATTCTCGAACACCGAAATATAGGTAGTTTCCAGACGCGTCGTCAGCACTAATCCCCTTGGATTGGTCCCAAATTGTGTAATTCGACCCGGCCAAATCGGCTGACCCACCGATTAATTCAGGTAGTAGCGGCCCAAACTGATTTAGAGCATTGAGACTTGCTTTACGCGTTGCAAGCGTTTGGGCGGCCTGGTCAGCCTCAAGCACAAGTTTGGCCGACTCGTCAGCCCAATTGAGCGGTAACTGATTACTCATACGGCGCAAAAATTCAGCAGCCTGTTCAGGGTTTGTCTCTTGGTACGCATCAAAGGTTGATTGCCAAGCCTTCTCAGCGTCGGCACCTTTAATAGTTGCGTCCCAAGCTTGTTTTATATCAGCTGGCACGTCAAAGGGAGCCGCCTGCCACTCAAGACGTTCACGCACTAAATCTAATTCGTCAGCACCAAGTGGTGACCCATGGCAATTTTCAGTACCTTCCTTATTTGGAGAGCCTTTACCAATCACAGTTTTACAACAAATCAACGTCGGCTTAGAGGTTGTTTCTTTTGCCTGTTGGATCGCTTGCTGGAGTGCCACAGCGTCATGGCCATCAACGTCAGCTATTACATGCCAACCATAGGCTTCAAATCGAGCTGGGGTGTCGTCGGTAAACCACCCATCAACCTCACCGTCAATAGAAATTCCGTTGTCATCCCAAAAAGC
>CAYQVT010000038.1:0-21241 GCA_964420885.1 uncultured Gammaproteobacteria bacterium | reverse complement strand
CAGGTTTTGGCAATGCAGAGTGGCGAACGTGATATTCCAAATCTAATGATTTTTCTTTCTCCCAATACAATGGCCCCGCCATACCTAAACGTCCCTTTTTTAAGCGATCTCCAAACGGCGATTGAATGTCCTCTTCCGAACGCAAGCTCTGTGCTAGACCCTGTAAAAACTCCTGCTCATCGGCTCCGGGAGGCAAGGTAAAAAGATTAACGCCACCTACGTGCATCGGCGTTTCTCGACTCTCGGCGAGCAAAAACCCGGCGTCCATCATACTTAGTTTTTTCATCTACAAAGCTCCTTAAGTTTAGACGTTATTATGTCGGCAATGCCATCAGTATACTGAAACTCGACGCGCTATGCAGAGTCCTTCATTTTGCACACCGATTTTTAAACCCCAGCGCCCCGCCCAATAATGATCCGATAGAGTGCAAACGGCATGCTTCGAATCAAGTAAGCTATTAGTCGCCAACGCCTGGTAATGTAGACAACGCGTTTTTTTGCCTTGATGCCCTGATAAATTTGTCGTGCTGCTTTTTCAGTAGAGGCAACCCAAAACAAACCCTCTCCCTGAGCCATATCGGTGTCGACAAAACCGGGTCTGACATCACTAATAGCGATATCACCATTGCGCGTACTCTCTCTGCAGGCTAGCCCCTCTAAATAAGACGAGACATAGGCTTTCGATGCATTGTAGACTGCAAACGGCCCACCCCTGACAGCAGCAACCGAAGATATACCGATAATATGACCCACCCCTTGTTGCTTAAAATAATGGTAGGCCAGATTGGCAACAGTGGTGAACCCAGCAACATTCACCTGAACTGTTTGGATTTCACTGGAGAGCGGAAAATCCGGCTCAGTGCTTCCATAACCCGCGTTTATCACCACTGCGTCAATACCACCCATTTCGGAGATAAGCGAGGCAAACGACTCTTTTGTCTGCTCGACATCAGTAACATCAAACTGAGATTTAAAACAAGGTTTAGCAATTTCTTGCTCTAGGGAATCAAGTAATTCAATCCTGCGCCCGGTTACGCCTACAACGCAACCTTGAGAAGCCATTTCTTTTGCTAGGGCTCGGCCTATTCCAGACGTGGCCCCAATAATAACTACCTTCATACAACACCGTATTTTATGCGTTTGAAATCAGAGTTGGGCCCATTACGCTGAACGTATAAACCCGAAGCTATGACGGTAATACGAATCAGTGACTAGCACAATACACAGCCCTGTTTTACGCGTTAAAGGGTTAGAATAAAAACGCAACCATTTGCCGTCCGTTTCGTCATACTTCTTATATGCTGCCCGAAAATGAACTGGTAACCCTGGCCAAAGCTGGAGACATGTACGCTTTTCAACGGCTTGTCGAACTCAACAGCGGCAAGATGTACGGTGCTGCCTATCGAATACTCAAGAGCAAAGAACAGGCTGAAGACTGCGTGCAAGAAGCATTTATAAAAATGCATTTGAAAATAGCCACGTTTAACCAACAGTCAAAATTCAGCACATGGCTTTATTCGGTAACCGTCAATGTCGCTCTCGATATGCTGCGCAAAAATACCAAGCATTCACAATCGGGGGAACACGATTTCGATCAAATGCCGTCTCCTGAGATTTACGACCCCGAACACGCCGCGTCGATGCGCAGTATCGGACAAGTGACTGAACGCGCAATCGACCAACTCAATGATGATGTTAGGGTGGCTTTCATTCTACGTCATCACCAAGAATGCAGCATCGAAGAGATAACTCAAATACTTGGCCTTAATGCCAGTACCGTTAAAAGTCGAATTTTTAGGGCCGTGAAACGACTTCGCACAACACTTAAACCGAAGGTTGGTGACTATGAAACAGTGGACTGAAGAAGACTTAATCCTGCTCTATTACCAAGAGTTAAACCCTGCCCAAACACAAGAGATCATGCGCGCGATGACGGGCTCAGACTCAGCATCTAAAGCACTAAAACACGACTATCAAACCCTGTGCCAAGTATTAGACCGTAGCAGCAATTTCTACGTGCCAAAACCAAGTTCTGACCTCAATCAGCGAGTTATGTCGGCGGTTTATTACGCTGAATCGTCAAAACATCAAGTGACTCAAACCAAGCAGCAATACCAATCACTGGATGTAGAAAGTACCCTCCAAAAAATCCTTCGATGGCTGACGCACTCACTTGGTCATAGTGCTAGACCGGCCTTAATAATGGGAGCATTGGCTCTGGTCGGAATCTTTTATCTCGGCCGTTGGTCAGTAGCGCCGATCGATGTTCCGCTAGTACATCTTGAACAAACCGACGATTTTGAACAAGGCGACCAGTCAAACAACAGTGCCAGCCGGAGAATATTACTCACCAGCGTGAGCGCTCATCTCGAATCCAGTGAACGGCTGTTCAGAATGGTCAGCAATGGGGGTGATACGTTGGCCGATGACCTAAAGCCTCGTCGGCAAATGATCGAAGACTTGATTAGTTTTAATCGTCTCTATCGTCGGCTAGCAGAGCAGTCGAACGACGCCATGTTGGTAACGGTATTACAACAAATGGAATCCATTTTGTTAGAAATTAATCACACTGGTGATGACGACCTGCAATGGCAGAAGGTCCGCAACCGCCTAGAGGGCACAGACCTATTATTCAAACTCAAAGTGACTGACAAGAAAATAAATCGAGAACTAACTTGAGCGTAAAAAGAAAACCATTTTCAGGTCACAACGTCATAACTTTAAAGCACCCAAAGAGATGAGAAATTGAAACAATTTGATCTACCGGACACTACGATGAAAACACGCTTTAACGATAATTCTAAAACGCGCCCAATCCTAGCCTTTATTGCATTGTGCTTAGGCGGGCAGATTGTTCTCGCGCAAGATAGCCTGTATCAAAAAGGCCAACGGCAGCTGGACAATAAAGAGTATCAAGCTGCGGGTGACACCTTCGCCGATCTATTAAAAGGCGACGATGACAAAAAAGACGCAGCACTATACTGGTACGCTTATTCCCAATTTAAGAATGGGCGAAATCAAGAAGCGCTCACCAGTATTTCTCAATTGAAGCGCAAGCACCCTGAGAGTCCGTGGCTCGACGATGCAGCAGCACTGGAAATTGAAATCCAAGATCAAAGTGGCGACAACTTTGACGTAGACAATGAAGAACTTAAACTCTACGCCTTGAATTCGCTAATGAATTCACCGTCAGAGAGATCATTTGAAATTTTGCGAAAATTGCTCGCAGGAAACAGCTCAGACCGTATTAAACATAGAGCGCTTTTTGTACTCAGCCAAGTAAACGACCCAAAGTCATTCGAACTGATTGCAAATCTCGCTCAGAATAGCCCAAGTAAACGCTTACAGAAAGAATCGATCAGGGTTCTCGGAATTTCTGGGTCTGAGCAAGCAATGAGTCAGCTCAGCAAACTCTATCAAGCGTCAGACCAAGAAGCTACAAAAATGGAAATTCTTCATAGTTACATGGTCGCCGGGCAAAGGGAGCGACTCATTGAACTCGCTAAGACTGAGCCGAGTTTTGCCCTTAAGAAAGAAGCGGTTCATCTAATCGGGATGACTTCCAATAGTTCGGACGCCCTATTGAATCTGTATCGTGACAAACATTTTAACGAGCTTCGCAAGGACATTTTACACAGCATAGCGATTGGTAATGGTACCGATGCCTTAATTGAAATCATTAACACTGAAAAAGATTCGCCCTTACTCATCGAAGCGATCGAAAAAATGGGCATTCTAAGCGGCGATGTCGCGGGGAATCATTTAGGCAACATCTACCAAAAGAATGATAACCGCGAGTTACGCAAAGCGGTTTTACAAGCGCTGTTTATGCGATCTGATGCCAAGAGTCTGACCAATATTGCAAAAACCGAAAACGATCCGGCGCTCAAACGTGAGGCTCTGCAAAAACTTTCCTTAATGAACTCCGACGAAGCGCTTCAATTTTTTGACGATATTCTAAATAAATAGAGGAAACCAATGCAAACTGCAAAATGTTCTATGACGAGAATCAAAACCACTTCGGTATTAGCACTTCTAGCACTCCTATCGAACGACGCCATAGCGAGCACTATTGCGTTTCAGAATAGTGTTAAAGAAACCATCAAGGCGGCAAGCCATAAGAACCACCAATGGTTTAACTATAAGGTTGCAATGGAACCTAATAACGGCATGCCCTGTTGCTTGATAAAGCAAACCGAATCAAGTTGTCATCTAGAGAAACGAAGCAATAGTTGGTCGTCTGCGGCGAGTGTATCTAAAAGTTCAAAAGAGCTAACCCTAACCTTCAAAGTCAAGAACGACAAGCTATCGGACTTGTTTCTCGCGGGGAGCGAATGCAAGATCGAAACCGGCAAGTCAATGCTTACGTCGATATCGGATGTCTCTAATATAGATAGCTTGGCATTCCTTAACGAGCAGCTGAAAAAGGCCAGCCAGAATTCTCATATCGAACACACTATCTTAGCCGCTATCGCCTTGCATAGTGGGACTTCGTCTCACGCCTTTCTCGAGCGCCTTGCAAAAAGCGAAGAAAGAAGCATTCGACGTAAATCGATATTCTGGTTAGGCGAGGCACGCAATAAAGCCGGTTATGATTCCTTACTAAGTATCATCGAGGACAATAGTCGAGATGAGAAAACGCGCGCCCAAGCGGTACTTGCCTTGAGCGAAAATAGCCACTCAGCGTCTGTAAAAAAATTAGTGCAACTGGCAAAACACAGTGACAACGAACACATTCAAATAGAGGCTATTTTTTGGTTAGCGCAAAACCATTCGGGTTTAGCTAACGAGGCTATCAAGGAAGTGTTGCAAAACAGCGACCGTCGCCCAGTGCGTAAAAAGGCGGTTTTTTCATTGGCGCAAATTGATAATCAGCAAAGCTGGCAACAGTTGGTCTCGCTAGCACAATCTGAAGGTGATCGCGACGTGCAAGAAGAAGCGATTTTCTGGCTCTCACAAACGGACACTAATAATCCGGTGTCTGTGTTAACGGCCTTGGTAAACGGAAATAGCCCCCTTTCTATCAAAAAACGAGCGGTGTTCGCTTTAGCGCAATTGAAACCCAGCCAATCCTTAGCAACATTGTCTGATCTCGCCGAAAATGCGACACAAGAGTCGATAAAGAAAGAAGCCATCTTTTGGCTTGGCCAGTCTTCAGACCCGAATGCATTGAATTATATCGAGCGCCTATTGACTGAATAAGTTTAGCGGGTAAACAGAGAGCATCTTACCGATAAAGTCTATGCTAACGCCGCATAAACAATCCTATCGCGGTGGAGTCAGGCTAATTACAGAGTTCTCAGCGCTAAGTTTGCCGGTAAAAAATACGCTCGCCGAGGCAGACCTTTCTCCGGTGAGTAAATGCATATCAAAGAACGAGCCGATGGCGATGCGTGTTAGCCATTGTTGTTTCAAACCATTCATCGCTTCGCCGTTTAATTCTGGACAGGGCGGGCCAACCACTACATCACGTAGTGCACCTCCGGTATTGGGGATAACCGCATCCCAGCGTTCCGGTAAATCTAGCTTCGCCAAGGTCATATCCATATATTTACACCCCAAATCATCAGGGTTTTTCATCCACCGTATAGAGTTTCCTATATTCGCGAAGCCTAAATGAGAGCCTTTATCTAAACTCATAAACCAACCATTTGGGTGCCGCGACTGAACATCAACGGCGTTTTCAAGTTCGGGTACTACTCTATCCAAAGTGCCTGAAATCACCAACGAATTCACCTTTGGATTACTTGCGAAGAATCGGTCACTAAACGCTTCCAACGGCGGCGCCATCATCACAGCTGCTTTAATTCGGTCATCCTTAAGATCGGGGTGAAACGACACCAATGCCGTGGTTAAGCCCCCTAATGACAAGCCCATTGCACCAATGTTATCCACATCGATACGCTGATGAAGAACGCCGTTAGGATCGTCGTTCAAGGCTAATAAATGATCAATAACGGCACTGACATCACCAGGTTGACTCACAATATCCAACAACTGAGGAACCTCCGCCGGCGAATTCATATTGCTCAGCGGGAAATCAACCGCCGCAACCATATACCCATTACGAGCAAGATACTCGGCTATATGTCGACACCCCTTGTGATAACTACCAAAACCATGGCTAAATACGAGTAAGGGGTGCCCGCCAGATTTGCCCTCTGGGAACCACACCGTACCGTTTAGGCTACGCTTATCATCGCCCTCAAAGTCGCCCAAGGCTGGCGTTGCTCGGCTTTGATCGACTAGTTTCAAGTCTAGGGTATTCACTGAGTAATCACCCTGTTGCAATCTCTGCTCTGACTGACTATTGCCAGCAAACTTTTCTGGAGAGTTCAACGCCCATAATGAAACTAACACCAGCCCAGCAACGAATAACGCCAGTACAATAATTTTAGTAATATTTTTAACTATCTTCATGGCGTGATGTTATCACGGAGCAGGGGTTTCGGTATTCGAAACCTTCACACTAACACTCTGTCTTGAGCAGGGACGAGCATATTTTTTATCCCGACGTAGACCAGTTCAAATACAATCAAAAATGTTCACTTCTCGCTGAGAGAATAAGAGGGGTTAGAACACTCACCTCATATTATTAAAATTCCACATGATATGGGGCATAAGCAATGATTTCTAATCAACGTCATTCAAACATAAAACTTATTTCAACGGCACTGCTTGTACTGCTGGTTCTTTCTGGTTGTGCGTCAACGCCAACACCCTTACCTGAACCACAGGCACTTGTTACACCCACTCCCCGCCAAGACTCTGACGGTCAATATTTATCGCCATATACCAGTGACGACGTGGTCGCCGCTTGGGTTCAAAAAGGCTTGAGTGCCAAAGTAGGCAAAACCGCTGGTAGCTTAGCAACTCAAAAAGCCCTGGAGAGCGTTCCGTTTGCAGGCTTATTTGCATCACGCGCTGGTGAAGCGGTTGGCCGGGCCGCCGCGCTAAAACTGGTGGGCGGTATGAAGTTCATGAAAACCACGACCGATCTTTCATTTGACAGCCTAGACGACCTAGTGATCTACACCTACGCTCGCCATTCTAATCACGTGGACTATCCCCGAGTTATTAAACTGGTGGGCGAGATTTACCCCAAGTTTGCTCAACAACAGCACAGCATTTTAGTAAGCGCCAGTACCGTTGCGGACTAGGAGAACGTCATGAGGCTATTACTCATTCTTAGTGCAGGATTGCTAGCAGCTTGTACCACCACAGATTCCGTTTATGAAAATAGACCTGCGCAGCCAACAACCTATCGTGACATAGAATCATCGAGCGCCGCAGGGGGTATTGGTTTGGAAGCGCGTGACATTATTTCTGTTACCGATGATATGCTGCGTGATCTTATTTCCAGCGGCTTATTCACACAAAGGCCAAAGCCGCCCAGAATTCTCATCGACAGTAAATACCTTGTAAACCAAAGCAGCGCCCGCATCGACAAAGACGTGTTAACCGACACATTAAGAACTAGGTTAGTCAGGGCCTCGTTAGGCAAAATATATTTTGTAAGCCGCGAATCAATTCAAGCGGTTGAGAAAGAACGCCAACTAAAGCGTGACGGTGTGGTCGATACCGGCAGCCGAGAATTAGCCAAAGCCACGGCAGGCATTGATTTTTTTATGCGCGGCCGAATCAGCTCATTAGACCAAGTAAACTCTTCTACCGGTGTACACGACCGTTCGTACTCAATGAGTTTCGAATTGATTGATGCCGAGCAAGGGATCATTGTTTATGCCATGGGCCCGTACCAGTTTGCCAAATTCGGCAACGATGATGTGATTTACCGATGAAGAGTTTGGCGCTAGCAACCTTGGCACTGGCCGGAATCTTCGTAAGTGAGCATGCTCTGGCAAATGATCTCGACGCGAAACTAAGCGCACTGGAAAACGGCAAACGCAAAGACATAATTATGCACCGCATGGAATTTGCGGTGGAGGCCTTAAAAACCGGCGATCATCACATCGCTGCAGAGCAATTAGACATTGTTTTAGCCGACATCGAATCATTTTATACCGATACAGAAGCGGCAAAGAAAGCCAGGAGCTTGTGGGTGAATGAGGGCCGCAAGCACTTTAAAGGCGAGTCTTATGAGCGCGCGATGGCCTACTACTATCGCGGCATAGCTTACTTAATCCAAGGTGATTACGATAATGCTCATGCATCCTTCAAAGGCGGCCAGTTACAAGACGCAATGGCAGAGGGTCATGAACAACGAACCGATTTTGTTTTGTTAATGGCCATGCAAGCTTGGGCTGCAAAGCTCATGAGGCAAGATGAACTAGCAAAGCAAAGTGAGAAAGACGTAGCCCTTTATCGACCAGGTTTTGACATGCCCTCGCCAGATACTCATATGATGGTTTTAGTAGAAACCGGCTTCGCGCCTCGGAAGATTCGCGACGGTATCTCCGGCGAACGTTTGGTGTTTCGTCGCGGAAAAAAATTTATTGATCGTTACGCGATTGTTGATAGCGGAGTCGACGAATTTGAGCTTTGGCCAATGGAAGACATCTACTATCAAGCCGCAACGCGCGGGGCAAGAGTTATAGACTTTATCAATCGAGGAAAAGCAGTCTTTAAACAACAATGGGGAGATAGCGGCAGCAGCATCGCTAATATCGCCAGTACGTCAGGACTATTTTTACGCACTCTCAATGACTATCGTGTACTTGAAGGCGAGATTAACGGTGTGCAAGTTCAAGGCGAAATCTCTGGGGGCCATATTAGAACTCTAGATCAATTGGCATTAGCCGCATCGACGATTGCTCTACTGTCATCATCGGTCAAAGCAAAAGCCGATACCCGTTCATGGGGAAACTTACCCGACCAGGTTCATATTGGTTTCGTTCCCAAGGACGACATCGGTGACCAGACGGAGTTGCCGGTTGCCTTGCTCGATGCACTCAAACAGGAAATCGAAGTAAGAAAAGCCCCTCTTTTATCAAACGGAAATAGCGAAAAAATAGCGTGGTTAAAAGTCCACTAAGAAATACTTATGAAAAAGTCATATTTAGTTACATCACTGATTTTATGCGGAGCGGCCTTGAGTTTCACGACAAACAGCCAAGCCGACGAGAACACTCATAATGAACGGCCGGATCAAGTCACCGCACCGTTAAACATGAACCAAGTTGTTTACGTCGATCATGCACTGAATCGCCAATACACCACCAAGAAATGGCTTCGTAAAAGCCGCTTAAAAGCGATAAATATTTCGCTTGAGAATAGCCTGATCCGGGCTAACCCAGCCGGCTATAAACAGGTAATGTCAATCTTCCGTAACCACACGGATTTCGATTACGTATTAGAAGCTAGAACTCATTTCTTTGATGTCGGTGAATTTCCCAGCGACACCGTAAGCAAATGGCAACGAGTTTACATACCCGCGAACTCGACCCAAACTTACAGAGTCGTTTCGATTGACCAATCCACCGTTTACTACAGAACCGAGGTAAGGAGCGCTAAATGAAAGCCTTACTTTTCTGCGCCGTGGCACTTCTTAGTACGTCGGCAACGGCTGATCCCGCCGACCCGCTCGAAATTAAGGAGGCGAACGTATTACCAGCGAAAAAGACATCAAGCGGCCCGACTAAAGCAGAACAAGAACAAGCTACGATTCAACGGTTCTCTGACTTGTATGTGCGGCAAGGTAAACCTGGGATTGCAATTCTTTGGAATCGACGGTTCGCTGATATTTTTTCACAATGGCAAGCAGACAGTCGTACATCGAGCGAGATCACCATGACTGGAAGGCCGTTCAGCGGCCCCGATAGCAATACGTCGCAAGCGGGCTCGGATAGCGATTCAGACTCGAAGAAAGAGATAGATTGCTCGCTTTACCTTCGCTCTAGTAGTAATGGAGACTGCAACTATACGCGCCGTAACTACAACGAGAAACGCATTGAAGGCGACCCCGAAGCCAACGAATTGCAATACGGCTCTCAGCTCGAAGAGTTCAAATTTAACGCCGGCTATGTTCAGACTTTTTTGTCAGCTGGCGCTAAGGTGATCGACCGAGCGACCATTATGCGTCTGGTCGAACGCCAGCAACAACAAGCGCGAGGTAGTGCTTCTACCCCTGACTATTATCGGATAGAAGCGGACGCACTGATTGGACACGCTGATTACTTGGCTGAAGTTCTATTGGCCGGCCATGACGCCGAAAACCAAGGTAGGGAAACCTATAGTGTATCGATCAAAGACATAAAGACCGGCCAAATTCTCGCCATGCTGCACACCGATGGCCATTCAAAATTTTCTGATGCGACAAGAACCAGTTGGAAAAGCTCGTCCGAAGGTTACCTATTAAGCCGCGATTCGGACGTCGCCGAAGTCTCATCTGTGAAGAACATTGGTCATAACGTTGCATTGGAAACCATGCAAGCACTTAGCGGATTATGGGCTCGCTAACTGCCCTCTTGTTTCAGTCTGGCAAGCCGTTGTTCTTGTTCCTTAAGCGCTGCTTTTATTTCCAACATAACCCCATCAACATCCGCCGGTCGAGTTTCGGCTTCAACAATCCCTTTAAGTTTAGTCTCAGGCGTTAAAGTTCCTTTTTCAAATAGCTTCCACATTTCCCTAGCGTACTGCCCTTTTAAAAGATCCGGCGCGAACTGACCGTAATAGTTAGTCATATTACGTACATCGCGTTCCAGCATTCTCTTAGCATTGTTATTGGCCGCCGCGTCCACCGCTTGTGGCAAATCAATGATCACCGGCCCGGCTTCGTCCACTAATACATTGAATTCAGACAAGTCACCATGAATCAAGCCGACACATAACATACGAATCACATCTTGCATGACCGTCGCGTGGTCACGCCTTGCACGTTCAGGGCTTAGCTCAACATCGTTTAGTCGTGGTGCAACATAGCCTTCATCATCGAGGATCAATTCCATCAACAACACGCCGTTGAAGCAACCATGGGGTTCAGGCACGCGGACACCGGCAGCGGCCAATTTGTATAGAGCATCAACTTCAGCATTTTGCCATATCTCCTCTTGTTGATCACGCCCAAACTTTGAGCCTTTTTCCATAGCACGAGCGCGGCGACTATTGCGTACTCGGCGGCCTTCATTGTATTGCGCCGCTTTCTTAAAACTGCGTTTAGCAGCTTCTTTATACACTTTTGCGCAGCGAACGTCAGAACCACAGCGCACCATGTACACCGTCGCCTCTTTACCACTCATTAGTTGGCCAATTACTTCATCGATTAAGCCATCTTCGATGAGTGGCAACAAACGTTTGGGAGTTTTCATCACAGAAATCGCTGCATTAGAACTGGGCGTATCATAAGTCAGAGTAACAAGAAGCTGAAACGGTATTTTTACTATTTTCAGAGCTTAGAACCACCTCAACGCCTAAATAAATACGCACTCACGGAAGCATGCCTAGTGGTCGGCTCTCAAAATTCTCCAGTCGCGGAAACGACTAAGATCAATCATATTTAGTTCGCTGGCGTACGCCGTTACCTCGTCATGATTCAGTACTACCATGTGCGCACTTAGAGAATCATCAAGATTACCTACCGCGAGACTAATCACTAACAAATCGAATTTCATGTTAAATTGCCGAGCTAATCTAAGCCCATTTTTCCAATGTTTAGCCGCCGCTTTCGGCTTGCCAGACATCAGTTGATACCACCCACTAAGCAACTCATATCGAGATTTTGCAATTTCGTAGATAGTACCATGGGCCTTAACGTTCTTAATCGCGGACGTCACCCATAGCTTAAAACGCGGATCAATTTTCGCTCCATGTTGCAGAGTTTCTTGATACCAAAAACGGAGTGACGTCTCAGCTTGCGCGTAGGCGCACGGGATTGACCGCCAGGTCGTCGGCCTGCCCCATTGTGAAACCAGCTCATTCCCTATGTCCAAATAGTGAATTACGCGTTCACGCTTACCATCACGCATGGCCAATAAAGAAAACGAAGTGGATGCCTCTAATACGTTGATGGGTTCGAAACTGTCTGCATGTTCCAAATAGAGCTTTTCTAGCTTGGTCGCTACTTTATTCGCGATGTCATATCGACCTTGTACGATGGCCGAGATAGTCCACATACAAAATCCCCAAGATTGAGATTGATAAACGCCACGGCTGTATGCCGACGCGTGAATTCGCTGATAAATATGATCCTCTTCGGTGAGTTTGTGAAAGTTACCGTAGGTAAGACCACCAATGGCGTACACCGCAGCCGACTCTTCCCAACGCCGACGGTCACCCTGCTCCTTAGCGAGTTGTTGAGCTTCAAGCATTGCCTTATCGTGCCCCGACCAGTCACCAACCGCACCCTTGGCCATACCACTAAGTAAATAATACCAAGCCCAAGACCCGGTCATATCGACGGCAATCGCGGCTTCCTTAGCTCGCGAAAAATAGGAAGCTGAGAGACCAATCAACGGTATTCCACCCAAGGCAGTGGCTAAATTAGAATAGCTTTTGGATAAAGCTTCGGTACTGTCAGCGGTGGATTCCGATAAATTTGTGGCTGCGAACGAGGCAAAAAACAAACCCGCCACGTTTTCGAGAAAATAGATGACCACAAAATAACGTTCCATAATTCTAGCTGCCAAGTGGGTTTCGGCCACTTTTTCTTGGCGAACCGGCGTATCTAGGGCAGGTAAAAAGCGATGACGAACTTGTTTGAGAATCTGAATGATTGCATGGCCAAAGTAGCCTAATGTTGTTTTTGGTAAATCTATGCCTAGGCATGAAAGTGCATCGCGAAAATCTCGCTCAGATCCTTCCAGGTCACCTAAGGTTAAGCGTGCATTTCCGCTCATCTCTTTCCAACGCGCTCTGGTAAACGGAGGAATATGGATTTTCCGCTTCGATAAAATCTTCTCGATTCTCTCTAGATACTCAAGCGTTTCTCGATTTGCGAACAGCGCGTAGGCTTTCTCAGCCGCCAATTCAAGGTACTTTATGGCCTTAGCCGGTTCCTCGGCACGTTGCCAATGTCTTGCCATGTCCGGATACTTATTGGCGATACTGCTACTGTTCAATTCCATCCATTGGGCAACTTGGCGGTGTAACTTTTTACGCTGGCTATATAGAACCAAGCCATAGGCAATTTTCTGTGTCGCCAATTGCTTGAAAAAATAATCTACATGCCTGATTTGTGGTTGAGTCATGCCGATCGAACTCAGCGCATCTAATTCAGTATTTAACGACTCTCGGTCATTGTCTACTGGATATATATAGTCTAGAACTCTCATCGAGAACCGGCGTCCTATCACGCTGGCTGTTTTCAATGTAAGCTGTTGGTCCAAACTCAAACGTTCAAGGCGACTGACAATGGCACTTTCTATCGATGAGGGCAGTTCGATGTCATTAGCGCTGCTAATTCCTGGCGCAAGCTTACACACACCGTCTTCGATATTGATAATTTCTCGTTCGCTTAAGTCATTCGCCAACACCTCACTGTACAAAGGATGCCCTTCTGCACGCTCCAAAATTAAATCCAATATCGCGTCCGGAAGCCGGCTAACTCCAAGCTGGTAGCACACCAACGCGGCAATGTCAGCCTTAGACATCGCCAACAAACTTACCTTATCGGTAAGATCCAATTCGTATAATTGATCGAGGCTAGCCGGATTCTCACCCACAAATGGTTGAGTAAGTACGATGAACAAAATATTGTCTAAGTCTCTGACCAAAGAATCTAATAATATCCACGACGCTGAATCCATCCATTGAGCATCGTCTATCACCATAATCAGTGGCTTACCTTGGGCTTGACGTTGAAGCATTCGCGCAATCAGAAACCGGATATTTTCAGCGCGTATTTCATTCTGCATCGCTGCGGTAAAATCAGTTTCGGGTAAGCTTAATCCGAGCACATCGTTTAGCAACGGCAAAACCTCAGCTCTGACACCGTCTATTTTTTCGGCCACGTTATGCAAATAGTCTTCTTTATCACTTTTATCCGATAGCCCGCTGAAACCTAAAGCCTGGTACAACAATTCTCGCCAAACACCGTAGAACGAAATTTGGACATTACTCGCGCTGGCCAAGAAAAATGGGTTTGGCCCGTCTTTCGATAAGCCGCCGGCAAACGCTTCGACTAACACCGATTTGCCCATTCCTGCTTCGCCTTCAATAATCACACACCTGGTCTGCTTATCAGACTGTAAACCCTGATAGGCATCGCTAAGTACAGCGAGCTCCTGAGTGCGCCCAATGATCGATACATCAGCTTTTGCATTGGTGCGCGTCAACGACAGCGGCCGAAATGTTTTAACCGATTCATCTTTACCTTTGAGTTTAAAAACAGCGTCCTCTGCAAATTCTATATCAGTTTTACTAGCAACCATTGTGTTTGAATCACACAGTACACCTCCCTTGGCAATACCCATGAGCCGTGCCGCGGTATTAACGCCATCGCCCATAATCGTATACTCACGGCGATACTGATCACCCAAGGTCCCACAATAGACTGGGCCAGTAGCCACTCCAATCGAGACCTCAATGCTCATCGAATTCAACAGTGTCTTTATATTCATGGCGGCTGTGACCGCTCTAGTGGCATCATCTTCGGCTGACATCGGTGGCACACCAAAGCCGGCAATGATAGAAACGCCTTTATCATCACAACTTATTTTGTCTAAGCTACCGCGCTGACCGTAGCACGCTTGCTGAATGCTGGTGACAATCTTCTGCGCCCGTTCAAGTTCAATATCCGTGGTGAATTGAGGTAGATTGATGAACAATACACTTACGCGTCGCAGTTCACTCAATAATGAAGTTTCACTTTGCCCCGCAGCAATCCTAGACGCCACTGCAGCGGGCACAAAGCCGCGCGCTACGGATTCTAATTGGGTGGATAATTCAATCGGATGCGATTCTATTGCTAAATCCCATTGAGGAACCGTTTTGAGGTTGAAAACGCCAACATCTCTAACTTCTTTCACCGGCGTGTCAGTTTTAATCAGGGAAAACTTTTTGTCGCTTATCAGTACATCATGCGATTGTGCCACATCTCCTAAACGTCCAACATCGGCAATAGCATCACTAATGACGGCATATTCCCAGCGCCCAAGTACGCCACCGAGTGTCAGACCAATCACTTCTCCATAGCTTACGGCTACTTTCAAACTTAAGATAACTTTGTGTTGCTCTAACAGCCTGGCGGAAACCTCCTTCGCCACTTTTTGCATTTCAACCCCACATGCACAGGCGCGTCGCAAAGCCAGTTCCGCATCAGAACAAGGAAACATAATTAACATCGCGTCTCCGGCAAATTTGATCACGTCACCGTCATGAGCTTCGACTACAGCAACTAGGTGATCAAAATAATCAGACAACATGAACGTTAAATGCTCAGCGCCCGCAGCGGGCTCTTGACCATATTGGTTCATGAGTTTTTCAGTGAGATTGGTAAAGCCGGAAACGTCGGCAAACAAGACTGCTGCCGAAAACTTGCTTTGCGCATGGTTTACCGCTCCATCGTGGTCGACGATGGCCGTTAACAAGGTCTTGCTCAAAAA
Source organism: uncultured Gammaproteobacteria bacterium (assembly GCA_964420885.1). Taxonomy (GTDB): domain Bacteria; phylum Pseudomonadota; class Gammaproteobacteria; order Arenicellales; family Arenicellaceae; genus Arenicella. The sequence goes on along the minus strand of CAYQVT010000038.1, from coordinate 5,744 downwards.
TTTTGAAAAAACATCCAGGCGTTCTTGGCTCGCCAATTCATCCGCAGAAACTACTGCGTCGATATTCGTTTGTTCTATTGCGTCGATTTTTTCGCTCATTACTAAGTCTAGCGGTATCTCTTAGGTACCCGCGCAGCCTTATTAGTATGTCAACTGTAATTTAGCCCAAGCAAATCAGGCGAGTGTTAAGGAACTAGATATAACACTTGGGCGATCATAACTAAAGATCAAGTTTGGTACTAATGTCCAGCGTCAAGGATCTTGGAAGAAACACACTTTTACGAAACGAGACCTAACAAGAGCTCACCATCGAGCAGGGTGTTCAGTTGCGGCTTGAAGGTCAAACTACCCGCGCCATAGAAAACGCAAGCTATTGAAGATATCAGCGCATCGCCGATTCACTAATTGCCTGTGAGCTTGACGAATCACTTACGACAGAGATATTCAAATCGGTGGGTGCAGCGGCCTCGCGAAACCGTTCTTTATAATCTTTAAACTCAGTCCCCATCCGACGGTCCCACCAAGTAAAATATAATCCGTAATTTCCACGCGTTCGCTGATGATGCAAATCGTGGTGAGTGGTCGTAGTGAACACATCTAGGGGGCTATCAACCCATTTCTTGGGATGAAACTCGATACCCGAATGCCCCATGGCGTTGCGGATAATCATAATCCCGAGAAAGACCCCGATAATCGATACATGCATCGGTAATAGAAAAGTGACTAGTGGTAAGAACAAGGCCATTAGCAACGCTTCCCCCGGGGCAAAGGCGTAAGCGGCCCAAGGTGTCGGGGTACGCGAACGGTGATGCAATAAATGGAACGTCTTGTACAAGCGCCGATGATGCATAGCGCGATGAATCCAGTAGAAGTAGGCATCGTGAAGAATCAAAATGATTGGTAAACTGAATAACCCGTAAAGGGTTCCAAATTCTGACCAATCACTGTAGATAGTAAGTATTCCGGCCTCTTTCATTCTCACCGTAACCAGAGCTACCGTGGCATAAACAGCCGTGGTTATCATCGAAAAAACAATCTCCCGCCTAATATCACTTGCAGTGGCACGATGCTTTTGAATTTTTCGACTCGCGGAAAAGCGCTTGAACAAAATCAACAAGACGATGCTTACCACACCAGCACCGAAAAAGTACCGAGCAGAATCAAAGAACCAAACCATGCCCCAGAATTCAAGCGTTTCTATTAGTGTTTCAGTCATCATTAACAACTCCATCAGCAAGTTTTAATTATTCGAAACGCCATTAAGCAGTAGGCAAAAATAGAATACTTACCAATAAATAAATCTACCGCGTTTTTCACAAATCGGTAGGCTATTTGATAAATTGATCAGACTCAGGGCGAGTTTTGCCTCTCTGGGTGTTTGCCTCTTTCTTGCCGATATTCTTTGGGGGTGGTTTTCTCTATTCCTTTAAACGCTCTATTGAACGTGGTTAGCGAACGGTAACCGGCGTCCATGGCAATGGTCAACACAGGCACTCGATCAAACTCATGCGAACTTAATTTTTCGCACACCTCGGCAACACGAAACTGATTTACAAAATCGTTAAAATTTCGGTAGCCAAGTTGCTGATTAATATGCGCACGCAAGCGATGCTCAGGAATGTGCAAATGCTCAGAGAGTTGTCTGAGCGAGAAGTCCATATTGCGATAGATGTGATTGTCTTTCATAGCCTCGACAATCATCATCAGCTCCTTTTTATCGGCGTTTGATATTTGGGCACTCTGGGCGGCATCATCAGCCGAGTGTGAGGATAGCGACCCGGCTACAAACTGCTTAGACCCTATTAGAATCAAGCTGTATCCAAAAATTATGATCGACAGAATGATAAAGCCGGTATGAACAAGACTCACCCACCGAGGCCACGTTTCTGTGCTCAAAGTTGATTCAACCAGCACCACTGACAATATCGAAAAACCAACTAAGCCTATGACCATTAAACGCATGAACCGCCGTGGTTCAACTAAGTCTTCTCGCCAGTTACGAACCACTGTGATAATCCCGTAGACCAAAACCATCACCACCACGATGCGGCCCGCGACCCACATAACCGGTGCAATCGCCTCACCGAACTCCATTTTACTAATGGCGATAGCCGAGTAACTTAGTAACAAGTACAAACAACCCAAAGCCACACTCAACTTGGCAGGTTGACGATGGTCTTCAAAAAAGGCCTGTGCCAATAGCAAAAAAGCCAACGGTGTGATGTTAGAAATAGGGTTAGTGAAAACAAACCAAGACGAACTTTCATACAATAGCGGCGCTAGTAAATAACAAGCAACACAAATAGAGAAGAACGCTAATACTTGCCCCGTGTAGTGCTTTCGATACAGCGCTAGGGTGACTAATATCAGTGCTAGCAACAAGCCAACAGCAAGCCCTCTAAAGAATACAAATAATTCAAACATGACTGTATTATAGGCTTAAAAATTCAATACCCACACTCCGATCATTCAAAAGCGATCATCGGCTTTTAATCAAAGGCATGGTTGTAATAAATGTGCTAGGCATTACCAAACTACTTACTTGCGTATTATCGATGGTTCGCTAATATAGGCGAACAACAACTTGGATTAATTTGATGCAAACACGGTATTTATTTCTTCTCCTACTCACAATGCTTGCCCTGTCTGCTTGCCAGCATCATGCCGAACCAACTCAAGGCTTTCACCCACCTCCAGGATCGAACCAGCAGTTAAGGGCACCGATCACAATTGCTGGCGGCTTGGAAGTTATTATTTCAGATGTGGTGATTCCTGCCAATGCAACAGTCCCGGCGCATTACCACCCCGGTGAAGAATTTTTGTATGTAATCGAAGGCTCAGCTATTCATGTAGAAGAGGGCAAGCCTGAACAAATTTTGAAGGCGGGAGACGCCTACGTAATACCGCCGCAAGCCAAACACGCACCTCGAGGTGGCCCAAATGGTGCGCGGGCGATTGTGTTTCGAGTACATAAAGACGGCCAACCAGAAAGAATATCCGCTGAATTAGATTAGACATTGCAAACTGACCTTCGATATTCACTTGCACGTGCCGACGGTGCAGATAAACTCAAGTCGATTTCAATCAAAAAATAGTATAGGAGACCAAACAATGCTGAATCACATAATGATCGGTGCTACTGACATTGAAAAGACAAAACGTTTCTACAACGCCACTCTCGGAGTGTTAGGAGCGGGCGAACCAATGGAACACGTCAATGACACCGGCCAAACACGCCTTTTTTATAGACACGACGGCTCAACGTTTAGCGTCAGTGAACCGATTAATGGCGAACCCGTGAGCGTGGCAAATGGTTCCACAATAGGCTTTGCTTGCAGTTCAGCCGAACAGGTGAAGGAGTTACATGATGTTGCCGTAGCGAATGGCGGAATCAGCGTTGAAGATCCTCCTGGCCCTCGTGACGGCTCAATGGGTATTATGCACTTATGCTATTTCTTAGATCCGGACGGTCATAAGCTCTGTGGTATTCACCGACCCGGCTAAGATCTTTAACACGCAATCCAAGCCGTCTCATTTTTAACAAATTAGCCCCGATATGATGGCTTGGGTGAGCATTGCCTCAAAAATTAGTGCGTAGCAAAGCCCGAGAACTAAAATGATAAAACGACCAGTACTACTAACTCTTTGTTTCGCGCTTTGGTCTGCAACATCATTGGCCAATGATTTGGTGATTTACAACGCTCACTTGCATTTAGGCCCCGGTAAAGCTCCTGTCAAAAACGCGACCATCGTCATCAATGATGGTGAAATAGCTGAAATCAGCCATGACAAGTCCCGCAAAAGCGTCGTAAAAATCGACGCAAAAGGGCGATCTGTGACGGCCGGTTTATGGAACAGCCACGTTCACCTCACCGACCCCAAACTTAAAACTGATACCCAAGTGGTACTAACCAAGCAGTTTCTCAAGTATGGATTCACCTCGGTGGTCGATACCGGTTCGGATTTATCGATAACACATAAACTGATTCAATCGATTGAACGAGGTGAAATTACTGGGCCCGACATCATTACTGCGAGTGGCAGCTTTGTCTACACCGACGGCACCCCATCGTATTTGCCTGAGATCAAGCTTCCCGAGATCAGCGCCCCGTCTCAAGCCGCGCATGCGGTAGAACGAGTGCTAGCTTCCGGCGCTCAAGGAATCAAAATATTCTCAGGTTCTTTTATTTCCCCTACGGAAACAATTCACCTGCCACCAGATGTGATTAGCGCGATCACATCAGCGGCGCATGAAAAAAACGCCTTTGTTATCGCACACCCTACAGACAAAACTGGACTCGAGAATGCGATTCGAAACGGCGTAGATATATTGGCTCACACTGCCCCTACTGCAGGTGCTTTGTCGACAGACAATCTAAATACCTTAATCGATAAACAAGTGGCATTGATACCCACACTTAAGTTATGGAGTTGGGAACTCGGACGCTTGAATTTGCCTAGTGCGGCAATTGAATCCACTCAGGACATAGCAATTGGGCAATTAACCGCAGTGCACGAGGCTGGCGGCACGATTTTATTTGGCACCGATGTCGGCTACATGACTGATCATGACCCAGCGAAAGAATATCGTTTAATGGCACGCGCAGGTATGAACTTCAGCGCCATTTTGGAGTCTCTGACGACGGCTCCTGCTCAAAAATTTTCCAGCAACTCGGGGCGGGTCGAAGTAGGGCAGCCAGCCGACTTAGTGATATACAAAACCTCGCCTGAAACGCACTCTTCGTTCGAGTTGGTCGACATCACTATCAAAGCCGGCACAGTGGTTTATTCGGCGAATGATGAGTAATTTTTCCTTAGCATCAAGCGACAACATAGAGGGCAGGCCCCAATGAAAGAATCAGCGAAAATCTTAGCGCTGCATCCAAAACTACAGACTTTCTTCCCAAATAAACCTGAGCGTTGGGAATTCGTCGAGAGCTTAGATGATATCGACCAAACAATCGCTCATTTTGGTGACTCAGTCGACATATTGCTCCCCGCAAGCATTGAGAAACTCGATCGGGAAATGCTCAACCATTTTCCTAACCTTAAAATGATTACCTCTATCTCAGCGGGTTTTAGCAATGTCGATCTTGAAGAATGTCGAAAACGAAAGATACATGTCACCAACGCACCAGGGCTAAATTCTGGCGACGTTGCCGATGTCGCCGTTAGCATGATGACCTCACTGCTGTTAAACATTCCGCAGAATCATGACTATATACTGACCGATTAGTGGGTCAATAAAAGCGCCTTCGTAAGGCATTCAATTCAAAGCATGCCAATCGGTATTGTCGGTTTGGGTTCGATCGGAAAAGAGGTCGTTCAGCGGTTGGCGCCCTTTAACGTAGACATTCGATGGTGGGGGCCGAGGTCCAAAGCTGATATACCTTACCCTTATGTCTCTTCACTCCTGAAATTAGCACAGCAAAGCCGTGGCCTTATAGTTTGTTGCCGTCCTGATCAATCAACTCACCATTTGATTAATGCGCAAGTACTTGATCAGCTCGGTAAAGACGGGGTAACTGTTAACGTCTCCAGAGGCAATGTGATCGATGAGAAAACATTGATCAGCTACTTACGATCGAACCAAATAGCCGGTGCGAGGCTCGATATGTTTGACCCAGAACCGACCAGCGGCGCGATTTGGGTCGATGTACCAAACGTCATTCTTTCTCCTCATCAAGGTGGGCCGACCTACGAAACATTGTTTGAGCAAGCCAAAATAGCTCAAAATAATATCG
>CAYQVT010000037.1:5397-21574 GCA_964420885.1 uncultured Gammaproteobacteria bacterium | reverse complement strand
GCAAAAGAATATCGTTCTTAAACAGAAGGATAATACTAACAATTTGGGCTAAATTTAGAGGCAGCCATGAGTTCTAAACCGAACATTGTCATTATTCAGGCCGACCAATTGGCACCACAGTTTTTAGCCTCTTATGGGCACCCGCTTGTCATGACTCCGGCGATTGATAAACTAGCTGAGGAAGGAGTTGTTTTCGAAGCGGCCTACACTAATTCGCCGTTGTGCGCTCCGTCTCGGTTTGTAATGATGAGTGGCCGATTGCCGAGTTCTATCGCAGCTTGGGACAATGCGGTTGATTTCTCTTCAGAGATACCAACGTTCTCTCATTATCTGTCAGACGCGGGTTATCGCACCTGTTTGAGCGGAAAAATGCATTTCATCGGGCCAGACCAACTACACGGATATGGTGAGCGTTTGACCACCGACGTTTACCCAGCTGACTACACTTGGCACCCCGAATGGGATCGACCAGATGAAAGGCTGGATTGGTTTCATAATATGAACGTTGTCACAAAAGCTGGCCCATGTATTAGATCAATGTATATGGACTACGACGATGAAGCGGTGTTTAAAGCTAAGCGGTTTTTGTTCGATCATGCTAAGCAAGACAATGGACAACCGTTTATGCTAACGGTGTCGATGATTCAACCTCATGATCCGTATCTGTGCAGTCAAGCACATTGGGACTTATATCGACACGACGACATTGATTTGCCGAAGGTGCCACTAGGCACTGTTAAAGAGCACCCTCATTCGACACGACTGCGTCATGGATACGGCGCAAGCGATTACGAGTTTGATGATAATACTGTCCGTAATGCTCGCCATGCTTATTACGGCTCGATTTCTGACATCGACGATAAGGTGGCGGAATTGCGCCTGGCGATAGAACAAGCAGGCTTTGGTGATAATACAATCATTATCTTTACCTCTGATCATGGCGACATGCTTGGTGAAAAGGGAATGTGGTTTAAGATGTCGTATCTTGAACATTCTGCACGCGTCCCGCTCATTGTGCACGCGCCGAAAATATTTTCGGCTCGGCGAGTAGCAGAAGCCGTCTCTTTGGTGGATTTCTTACCAACCTTAACTGAGCTAGCCAGAGACAGGAGTGACGGTGATTATGCAACTCCATTAGAAGGCCAATCTCTGGTTCCTCATTTATCAGGTGGTAGTGGTCACGATGAAGTAATTGGGGAATATTATGGTGAAGGTACAGCGGTGCCTATTTATATGATCCGACGTGGTCCGTTTAAACTTATTTATTCCAGTAATGACCCATTGCAATACTTCAACGTGAATGAAGACCCTATGGAGGTTAATAACTTAGCCGAATCGGCTGAGCATAGCGATCAGGTGTCCGCGTGGATTGATGAAATAAATGCTCGTTTCGATCGAAAGGCCCTAACTACTCGAGTTTTGGAGAGCCAGCGTCGACGAAAGTTTCTGAAGAATGTAATGCGAGATCAAGGTGTTGCTTGGGATTACCAACCCATCGAAAAACCGGAAGAACTGTATATTCGCAATACTAAGCCGATCTACGAGCTCGAAAAGAATGCTCGCTTCCCCAAGATATAATCGGTCGAATTTTTTGCTAGCCTAAAAACCATACATAATCGGTACAATAAAACTAAAGCTTATCCAAATAATAAGCGTTAGCGGAACCCCTGCTTTTACAAAGTCCATAAAGGTATACCCTCCAGCATTCATTACCAAGAGGTTGGTTTGGTAGGCCATTGGCGTGGCGTAACTCATATTGGCACCAAACAAAACAGCTAATACAAATGCCTCGGGGGGTAAGCCTAGTTGAGTAGCGATACTGATCGCAATGGGCGTACCGATTACCGCAGCGGCGTTATTCGAGACAATGTTGGTAAGTACCGCCATCAGTAACATTAGAAGCGAAAATATCACTCTGTCCGGCATATTTGCCGTTAGGTCGACGAATTGGTGGGCTACGAACATGGTCGCACCCGTCTGTGTTAAGGCCGTGCCCAATGCCAAGCTGGCGGCAACGATTAAGATTACCTGAGCGCTTAAAGCTCGTTGTATGTCCTGCCATTTCAAGCAATTTGTCAACACCATTGCAAGTGCGCCAGCCACCGCGCTGATCGAAATGGGCACTATGCCCAGACCCGCAGCTAATATGGTCAATGCCATTATAATGATGGCTCTTGGAGCGTACTTGGTCGACGGAAGCTCGGTGGTAGCGTCAAGTACTAAGAAATGACCTCGACGCTTAACCTGATCAATATTCTCATTTGACCCTTGCACCAGCAATACATCGCCCAAGCGTAATGGCGTCTTAGCAATCCCTTGTGGCATGCTTTCAAGCACCTTTCCTTTGCGGTGAATTGCCAAGGTCACTAATTGATAGACATCTGAAAAATGCGCTTCGTTGAGTGTACGGTGAATCATTGGTGAGCCGCGATCTATTACCAACTCAGCAAGGTGTTGTTGATCTTCAGACAATGGGTTGTCATCGTTAACCTGATTGCCTTTTGAATAAAGCGTTGCGCCCAAAGTGCGTTCGAATTCCTTTAAGGCACTTGGTGTGTCTCTCACTAAGAGACGATCACCCTCACGAATCTGGGCGTCGGGTAATGGCACGGTAAATGTGTTCTCAGTTCGGCGAATCCCGGACACCTGTATTGCGCCTTCGGTCTTTTCAATAATCTCGGTAAGCGTTTTACCGGCGGCGTAACTCTGCTCATTTACGTGTAAGTGCGCGGTAAAGATACGCGGACCACTGTCTTCGAGATTGGGAGTTCGGTCTGGCAAAATACGCGGCGCAATGAGCCATAAATACAAAATTCCAATTGAACCTGCGATCGCAGCGGGCACAAAAAAGTCAAACATGCCAATGGATTCTAAGCCCATGTCACTAGCAACGCTCACCACCAGCAGATTAGTAGACGTGCCAATTGTGGTTGTCATGCCACCGAGTAAGGTTGCTAACCCCATTGGCATTAAAATACCCGATGGGTTGTTCTTAGTACGAATTGCTACATTGAGCATGATCGGTAATAGTAAGACAACAATGGGTGTATTGTTTACTACAGCGCTCAATAGAGCTGACACCAATAGAGTAATTAATACAGAGGCCGTCGGGCTGATTGACCAGAGTTTAGCTAAGCCTCGGCCAACAGGGTCGAGTGCGCCAGTTCTAACAATGCCGTAGCCAGCGACCATTAGACCGCAAACCGCGATCAGTGCCTCGTGAGCAAAACCTGCGAAAAATACTATTGGGCTGAGGATCTGGCCTGCAGAATTCTCGTAGGGGAATAGCTGAAAACTGACCGCGAGAAGGACGATAACCATCAAGCTAGAGGTTTCTAAGGGTATGCGGTCACGAGTAAATAAAATCAAGGCGACTACGGTTAAACCGAGGGCCCAGATTGCATGGGAGTCCAAATGCATAGGAGTCATATCTTTATTTCAGAATCACCATTATAAAAGCAACTGTGCGGTGCAATTCAAGCAGTATATTTTCTATCTCGGCTTGCATTATGTTTGCTTTTAAAAACCATTTTCACCAGAGAGATAATAATTGAACCGCATTTCAGATGCCTAACCCTGGCCTATGATGTTTTTATTAGGTGGTAACAACGCGGATCTGATTGCCTATGTTAGTATAACTGGGTACCGATAAAATTAATCCCTACTAACCGAGTAATGCATGTTAGACGTCGCCCTTACCAACGAAATTATCGCTGTGTTGGCTATTCTATTGTTTGCGGTGACGCTTTTCGTTTTTGAGATCGTTCGGGTCGATGTTGTTGCCTTGTTGGTATTAGTACTGCTTGGACTGTCTTCGCAAATTGAGGCATTTAATGGCGGCCTAGTGCCTACCTCTCAGTTATTCAACGGGTTTTCAAGTAACGCCGTGATGTCAATTATTGCGGTGATGATCATCGGGGCTGGTTTGGACAAGACCGGTGTGATGGGAGTGATGGCCGCTCAGATCCTTAAGAAAGCCGGTAAAACTGAAGGAAAAATCACCTTTGTCTTGTCGGCCTGCGTCGCCTGGATCTCAAGCTTCATGCAAAATATTGGAGCGGCGGCACTGTTTCTTCCGGTGGTAAGCCGAATCTCTCGTCGCACCGCTATCCCGCTATCGCGTTTACTTATGCCGATGGGATTTTGCGCCATTCTTGGAGGCACCATGACCATGGTAGGGTCGTCACCTTTAATATTACTGAATGATTTAATCGAAAGTGCCAATTTGCACTTTCCAGACAACGCCATACCGATGGAAACCTTCGGGCTCTTTTCGGTCACCCCTGTTGGCATTGCCTTGGTTGCCACCGGTGTGGGGTACTTTTTGTTGTTAGGCAAGCACATTCTTCCAGCGGCCGAGAAGCAAACTTTGACTACTGAGAATCTTCAGCATTATAGAGACGTCTACGGAATTGACGGACGTATATTCGAAGTCACAGTCGGTGAAGAAAGTGAGCTAGCCGGGCTCGCATTAGGTGAAGTCCAAGCCCAAGGCCGTTCAGGCTGGATTTTAGGAATTAAGTCAGGTGACAATACTCGCATTATCCCTGAACAAAATACGCCCATTCACGCGGGCTCGGTGCTGGCTATTATGGGGTCTCGGCAAGAGATAACTACCTACGCGGAAGAACACCATTTAACCATCAGCCCATTTTTGAATGAGTTCGCTGACGCATTGAACCCCACTACCGCGGGTATTGCCGAGATCGTTATTCCACCTGATTCTGATCTAATTAATAAATCTATTTCGGAATCTGATATTCGAAAACGCTATGGCATGAGGATATTAGCGGTCTATCGAATTGATAAGGTGATAGATGACGAATTAGCCAATCTAAAGCTTCAAGCCGGCGATACACTCGTGGTGCATAGTCGTTGGCAAGACATGATCAAGGTCGCCAAAGATAAACGCTTCGCAGTGGTTACCGATTTTCCTAAGGAAGAGTTCCGCACCAATAAATTGCGCAATGCATCGGTTGCCTTCGTTATTGCCATCGGCCTGGTTTTATTCAGTGACTTACCACTTGCACTGTCGTTAATGGTGGGTGCCGTAGGTATGGTTCTAGGGCGCGTTCTCGACATGGAGGAAGCCTACAATGCAGTATCTTGGCAAACAGTATTTTTGTTAGCCTGTCTAATTCCATTGGGCATGGCGATGCAACAATCTGGTGCCGCAGCCTACCTCGCCGCGTTGGCATTGAGTTTTATGGACGGTTTCCCAGTGTGGGGTATTCAACTTTTCTTAGCGGTCATCGCTACCGTCTTTACCTTGGTGATGTCGAACGTCGGCGCCACCGTCCTCTTGGTACCACTTGGTATTCAGATGGCCTTAGGAGTGGGTGCTGACCCGGCTATTTTCGCGTTGACTATCGCCATATCGACGCCAAATTCTTTTCTAATTCCAACTCACCAGGTAAACGCTTTGATCATGGGGCCCGCCGGTTATAAGGTTAAAGATTTTATGAAAGCTGGGGCAGGGATGACGGTATTGTTCTTGTTGGTTATGTTATTGATGCTGAATTTGTTCTACTAAAAAACCCTGACGGCCAATCTCCTATAATCGAGCCAGTATGTGTAACCGATTGTATTGTTAAAATTCAGCTTAGCTATAGAAGCAAGGATTTGATCTGAGCACATAGAAACTTAGTTTCAATAGAGTGCCAATGATTGCACGATGCGACATCCTTTTGCCGTTCTGGTTTGAAGTGTGCAATTGGCTCTGAGACACTTTTTCTGTTGAAAAATTCAGCTCAAATCTGAGCTTGTAAGATAATCAAGGCTGACTTAAAACAGAGGGTTTATTGTCATGATGGGTCAACAAGTATCTCAGCAAAATGCGTTGTTTTATGATTTTTGTATTGAACAACATATGCCTCCCAATCGTCTTCTGGAATGCAACTTTCTTTGTGAGCATTTAGCCTGCTTTCACAATCATAAAGGGCGTCCATCAATCGACCCTGAGCAAATGTTACGAATGCTGATTGTTGGTTACTGTTATGACGTCCGTTCAGAACGACAGTTGTGTGATGAAGTACATTTGATTGTGGCCTTTCGTTTTTTGTCGATTTGACTTGGATAGTGTCGTTCCAAACCTCTCAACGTTTTCCAAGAACCGACATGTTCGGTTTCGTGATAGCGGTTTGTTCCGTAAACTTTTTGAAGAAGTTTTGAGTCAATGTATTGATTCTGGTTATGTTGGTGGTGAAGGGTTTGCAACCGATACGAGTGTGATCAGAGCCGGTGCAATTCGACAAGGTGTCGCTCGTTAAAGAGGCTGTAGAACGTTTGAAGTCACACGCTATCTCTAGGCCGATTCGTGAACATATAGGTGCGCTAGAGAGAGAAAACAATGGGCTCTATGTCAAAGAACGTATCGGTATTTGACCCGTACACCAGTTGAACATCCGGCACAGATGAGAAAGCGTTTTATGCGTATTCGACCAATTACTTGATCGGTATTGCGCAAAACAATCATTATGGATTTGGTACCCAGTATAGTCAATAGAGTGGCCGAAGTTCATAGCTCACGGATGATGATAGATTCTGTCGACGAAAACTTCGACATAAAACCGAATCGGCTGATTGGTGATAGAGCTTATGGATCAGCGCCAATATTAGATTGGTTAGTATAGGAAGAGGAAGTTGCACCGCATTTGCCTGTTTGGCAAAAGAGTCAAACAAAGAATTATTTGGTCGTGATGATTTTAGCTGGGATACATAAACCGATAAATACGTCTGCCCAGCCGGAAAAGACCTATTATCAAGAAAAGCGAATTTCAGGAAAAAGCCTTAATTGGTATCGAGAGTTAATACAATCAAATATCCAGCGAGCCGGTTTGATAGCGAGAGGGTGCATTTAAAGTGCAATCTTGTCTTAAGGCATTGTTTAAAGGTATACGGCGCGGTGTGTATGAGAGTCTCGCGATGTGGATAGACAGATTGCTAATATCGAAGTGATACCAACAGTCACACAAAGACCGAAATAAGGTAGAGGTATTGTTTGCTCACCTCAAAGCGATCATGAAACTGGAGCGACTGAGACTTCGAGGCCCATCAGGTGCGAGGGGTGAATTTTTGATGGTAGCTACCGTTTAGAACTTAAGAAAGTTAGCATAATTGAAATATAAACCACCTGGAGACGAGATAATCGCGCTCGTATAATGCGAAAACACCCTAAATTGAATCAATTACCTCAATTCTATGCAAACAAAAACTTGGTTATCTAAATGACGAAAGGCTCTTGCTCGATTGAAAAGGGGTTTTCAACAGAATATACGCATATCAGCCATTTAGACTATCAACAAAATCATTACTGCTTATCGATAATTCAGACTTAATTTGGAATTTCGCCAATACTCTGAGCAAGCTTTTTAGTTTTATATCTGGCCGTCGCAAGAGACATACTACTTCGCGCAGCGATCGTTAGCACACATGGCAATTCTAGGTAGCAAGTTCTGACGAAAAGCATGTTACCTGACAACGTTTCTACGATAGTAATATTAAACTGATCATTAAGAACTTGTTTGGCGGATGAATCACTGAGTGCAGAAATAGTACTGCTCATAGCGGCTAGTTTATCGGTTTCTACATTCAGCATCTTTGATGCAAAACATTTAATTGAAAAGCCATCAGCCGTACAAAGGCTTACTAACAACACATCTCTGTCATTTTCGCAGAGCTCTTTGATACCTTCAAGTAGCCCGGCTTTAATTGCAATTTTTTTTGTTGACATTTTACTATATTAGATCAAGTTTGATTATTGATTGCGTTAAGGAGAAGTAGCGCTGAACCAGCTGACTCTCGATCTCGAGGATCAATACTCAACACGGGGGCAATAATATCGTGATGTGCGAGCATTGCCCGAATCTCGTGTCCAAGTGCGGCGACCTCGATATTCTCGGACATATCGGAGTGAGTTATACCGACTACACAGGCAGTCTCATGTTCCGCTGGAGAAAAAAAAGACAGTAACTTATCCAAGTTGTCATAGTCAGGGGTTTCTCCAGATTTGATAAGCACAAGCAAACCCCACAGGTTTGTATTTACAATATCCCACAGGAACGAATAGCGCTCTTGACCAGGCACTCCATATAACCCCAGGGCTGTATCTTCTGAAAGGGAAATCCTGCCATAGTCAATCCCAACAGTCGTATATTGCTTACCGATATCAATACTCGACTTCGCCTCAGTTCTTAGCGGATCTATCTCGCTCAATGTCGCTACCAGTTGTGTTTTGCCTGCGCCGACCTCACCAATAATGGCTAATTTTCGATAATCCATGGAACTTAGTTGAACCTCAGAAAGTTTTTCATCTTCGTGTAAAAACGACCAGATTTACTATAATTCGTTATCGCGGTCGGATGAGCGTCGGAATCGGCGATCACCAATATATCCCTAGCTTCAAAGGTATTCAGTATCATATCGAGTTGTTGTTTGGTGCCGAACTCTTTACCCTCAAGGAGTGTTTTGTATGGGATAGAGGTCTTAGTTAGCCGCGCGCATAACTCCATTATCGTTGGGCTTGGTTGAAATGACGTAAAATCAGGCCACGCCAGTAAACTTAGGTCTCTATCCTCATAATTTTGTGTTCGTTCTGAATGTGCTCTGTTGAGTTCACAAAATATTTCGAGGAGGTGCCGCTTATGTGAGCCTAACCTTGAGATAGGTTGGCTATTGGTCTTTATAAAATTTAAAAAACGCGAGTCTTTGTTAACAGACTCAATCAATTTCATATCCCAGTTAGGGAAAAAGCGATGCGAAATTGGCGACTCAAATAGTGTCGTGACCTGATGATGTCTCGGGTCCGACAATATGTTCGAATATAACCGGTCGACTACAAGGCTATCTCCCTCAAGTACTTGTATATAATAACCATTTCGGTATGAGAGAATACCTGTAATATTGTGCTTGGCATTTTTTTTCCGAGCTACACTGAAAATGGTTGAGAGCCCTACCGGTACGACTGCGCCATTTTTTCTAGCAACTACTTTACTCACATAAGCAAGGCACTTCATTATTCCAACCCCTTTTTAAATTATGTCTGAACTAGAGCTCCACCATGTAACCAAAAGTTAAATAGTATGGAAACACGATCTCAGAAGATATATGAATCACACGTTGCTAATACAATAACGTAGGATAAATCAGAACAGTTGGGGGACTGATTTTTGGAATGCGGGAACCTGTGAGTCCAAAAGCGAACTGTGCATTGAGAAAGCGGGCTCATTTCACACGCTTTCTCAATAGGTATTTCTTATACCTCTAATACACCTTCAATGCTTTGCACCTTTCGACGAGCAAGGGCCAAGTTCGCTTTAGCCTTATCTAAAACTAAATAAATAAATAAACCCTCATGCTTCTCAGTTGGACGAATGACATGTAATTGGTCATTCAAAGTGATAAGAATATCTTCAATACCACCTTTTATCCCTAGTGACTTCATTGTTTCCATTTTAGCTTTTACGACCTGTGAATTACCTGCGGCCGCGAGCTCTAAATCAACACCTGAGCCAGAAGATCCTAAAGACATCCCTGACTTGTAATCAACTATCGAACAACCCATTGCGCCATCAATTGTCATCAGCTCTTTCAAGCTTTCATTTAGCTTTGCCATTTTTTACCCTACCTATTGTTTGTTTGTTTTTTAACCCCAGCAAACGAATGTTTACTGCTACTAGATAATACGCCTTCAACTTTAATTGTCTATTACATTTTGATTGTGATGGAGGGGTAAATAGCCATATTTAACAGTTGTTTATATTTCTTTGGGAACTCCCCAAAGTTTTCTAAATAGTCAGCCCTGAATAAACGTTTATCAATTGCCTTTCAAAAGCAAAATAACTTGAAGAGTTTGATCTCTGGCGATTGCTCTGATGACGACTCGGATAACCTTGCTCGCGTATAATTTAATACGCTTGATGATGCTAAAATCAGCTTTGTTGGCGGATGTTCCACCACGAACATTAAGCTTCAAGCATAGTTTGCAAATTTGGCTAATGGTAAGTAATCATTCGATGCTTTGTGACGATGAATAATTCGACGCCGTCTTAAGACTCATCGCTCAGAAACGAGTTGGCAACCGAGCAGGTCGCGCTGAACCTAGCACCATTAAACGAAGACCAAAGGTGTATCCTTTACTGATGGTTCCTAGAAATGAAGCTCGTCTTCGAATAGACCAATATGGGCATGCCAGAAAGCTTAAGTAAATACCATTCGACTCTGAGCCGAATAATTATTTCGCCACTACTTGGAGCGTGAATGCATCGAAATGCAAAGCATCGGGATGGACTCAAAGGCGTACTCTTAACTCCTGAGGCCAGCTGTGTAGGAGTTTATAGCGCTGAGAGGCATAAAGGTAAGAGAATTGCATTACCGATGACACTATCATGCTAAGTGTTTTTTAAATCAAAGTGTTTGATTGTTATTCCGTCAAATTATTTACTGGAGATCTCTAATGGTAATGTACAAGCCAGCGCTAACAGTTTTGGTAATAGCGATGTTGTTGATGTCAGGTTGCGCAAAGAATCCGAAGTACTTTAAATCAGCTGACTTCTATTATGAAAGTGATAAAAAAAAAGAAAGTGCTAGAAGGCGTGGGTTATGATTTGCTAACAAGGAGCGTACCAGCCACAAGCGCAACACCAATAAGACTGTGGAACCTTCCCGAACGAGCGATAGCGGAAATTATTAAAATACATGAGGGAGAGCCATCGAAATTAGCCCAAGCCCTTGCAACGTCAATAAGTCCTGTACGCAGAACTACAGAAATTTCCTCTAATCGCGAAAGAGTTAGACTTTCAAGAACTTTATTATTAACGTTGTATACAGAGTATTTTCGACCTTTTAATCGTCTTCATGAGGCCAAGGTTACATTCAATAGTCCAAAGAACTGGTATTTTCGAGAGTGGGAGAACGCGCGATTTGACACTAGTACTGTCAATTTAGCTACAGTCGTTAGCAGCGGTAGTCAAGGAGGGGCGCTAACTCTCCCCTTCGGACAAGGAACCAGCTCTGGTTCTAGTGCTGGTGTAGAAGTAAGTAATAGCGAAGAAGTAACTCAAGAACTAAACATTGCCGTGCCAACTGTAGTAAGTTCCACAATAAACGAACGCGTCATTTTGAGATTAAAGTCCCCTTTCCCTCAAATCAATATCACTGGCAATTACACCGCAACTTTATCAATGGAAGCGATTGATCAATATTTCTTATATACGCTTGAATTTGGAGACAGGTCATCCGATTATTCGATAACTCCAAGGCGAGACTATTTTTATCAAGAAATTTCACTAGATCTGCGCAGTGAAATATTTAATATGGGCGTAGGGTTTGAATATCAAAAGCGTTCAGTTACGGGAAAAAAAGGTCGAAAAAGTATTAAGGAGGATGACGATAATGCGAAATATGGCGTCTTTAAGGGCTGCGCAAATGTAGACTGCAGAAACCAAATTAATTTTAGATCCCTCACCAACGCGCCAGGAATAATCTTGTATGCAGTAGAGTATGAAGAGCCAGAATCGCAAGGAACCTATAAACCATTTAAAGTTACAATAGATCGATTTAACGACCATACGCCAGATGAAAAGGTAGATAATATTTGCTTGCTGTTTCGCAGTGCGAGAAACGCTAGACTCTACAAAGACTGGATCAAGGGTAAAGAGTTTAAGAAGGGGAATATCAATCCACGAATAGGAAGATTTGATTTTGAATCTGGTGGTAAAAACAAGTTTGCGTATTTTGGGCCAATAGGTGACAAAATCACAACACGTGTGACACGAAGAAAAATAGATACCGTAATAAAACGTACTGATTCTAAAGAATATATTTCGTACAAGGCTAATGAATCAGCACTCGAACAGTGTTTAATTTTAATGTAGTCAATTTTATGTATTTAGGGGAAAACATATGCTATTCGAAAAAATTTCGAGATCTACCTACAAAAGACGATTAGTCAGTAAATTATGGGCTGAATACAAAGCAGCAAGACAAGACCTTGACAATTCCATAGATTAGATGGGAGGAGATTGCTGCATTTTTTTTAGACCAAGAAACTGGGGAGGCATGTTGTAACCCTAAATTAGAGCCTGATAGTCTTGGCGGATCAGTGTGTATGTGCACGGATGCTACAGGAGAGCGCGTAGTGTGCGATGATGAATGGTGCGCGTGATTTTACTCATTTAGGTGTCCGCTTCGGATAAACCTAAGTGGAAATCGAAAGCCTTTTGAGGCTGAAAGTTTAATAAGAACAGCGGTGAGCGTATCAACATTTTGAGCAGTGCAACATGGTGTGCACATCAATAGCTCGGATACATTTTAGCAACCAAATTTCTCACATATCGGGGTTGTCAAATAGGGGCGAGTCATTCATGAATTTCTACATCTGACGCTTAGGTGCTTTTCTTGCCTATTAGTGCGTCAAGTTCATTCTTCAATTTGTCTAATATAACGTCGTAACCGAAGGCCCCAAGTTTTTCTCCTTGGCGTTTAAGATTTACCTGTTTAGGGCCGCACCATAAACCAAGATCAGCATCGTCGGTTTCACCGGGCCCATTTACCCGACAGCCCATAACCGCAATGGTGACGTTGTGATCTTCTGCGTAGGCGGTCATCTCTTTTACATCTTGCGCCAGTTCAATAAATGCCTCGTTTTCAACACGAGAGCAGCTTGGGCAACTAATAATATTTAGCTTGTCTGGGTCAAACGCCACCACACTACGTACTCGGCCTGCGTGTATGTCATCGATAATTTCATGACCGGCATCAACCTCATCAGCTTTAATTTTGTTTGGTAAGGTTAGCGATACGCGCACTGTGTCGCCGATGCCTCGGCTGATGAGTTGTTCAAAGGCGATACGAGTTTTGATAACTCCCATCGGTGGCATACCGGCTTCAGTGACTCCGAGGTGTAAGGGGACATCAGGGCGTTTTTCTGCGAAACGAATGTTGGCGGTAATGACCTTTTGCGGGTCTGAGTCTTTTAAAGACACGCAATAGCGAGTAAAGCCAATCGAGTCTAAGTATTCACAATGCTCTAGCGCGCTGTCGAGCATCGGTGAGACTGAATCGCGTGAATCGTATTGGTCAAGTTTGGCTGGGTCAACTGAACCCGCATTGACCCCAACTCGTATGGCGCAATCATGCTCGCCAGCAAGGCCGGCGAGATAATTGACCTTTTCTTGCCACGTTTTTTTTCTTTCGTGATGAAATAAATGGCCTGGGTTGTAACGAATTTTATCCACGTAGGGCGCGACGAGTGCGGCCATACGATAGTTTTCTTGTAAATCCACCGATAAGGTTGCGTCTGTGGCTTTGCGAATTTCAATCAACGCGGCGGCATCTTGTTTATTATCGACAGCGATACGCACGACACCCGCATTACGCTCATGCAGTGCATTGGTCTGCTCAATAGTGGCGTCGATATCCTGAGTGCGAGTTGCACACATGCTTTGCACCACAATAGAGTTGTGGTTGCCAATCTTTATGTTGCCCACGGCAACTTCGCGTGTTGGGTTTCGTGTAATGTTCACAGCTTTATCATAGATGTTGTTATGCGCAGCGCATTTTACTGTAGGCTTAAACTTTCTGACACAATTTTTGTGCCGAAATAACCAAGCTGGATCAGTAAAAAGCCGCTTATCGTCCAAATCACCGCTTGCGAACCCCGTAAACCCTGCTTCACTCGCTTGAATAACAATATTGCGAACACTACCCAACCGAGTAGGGCTAAAATAGTGTGGTGTTTAAAGGTGAACGCGTAGCCGAATATTTCTTGGCTAAAAACAGCCCCCGAAACCAAGGTAAGCGTTAGGGTAACGAAACCCACTCCAACTAAACGAAAAAGTAATAACTCCATCGTTTGTAACGGAGGCAGCGCTAACAACATCGCGGGGTTTGTTCTGTTTTTAATCTGACGCTCTTGGTAAACATAGAGTAGGGCTTGTATGCTTGCAATTGCCAACAAGGAATAGGCTAATAAAGAAATAACGATGTGAGTGTTAAATGCCAAGCTACGGTTATCTAATGTGACTATTTGATTACCCCAAAAAAATGCGAAGATTAGACTTACAATGGTCGACGGAAATACCAAAATGCCTAATCGCCTGATAGGCATAATCACGCTGCCGATCAAAAAAATAAGCATCAATAAGCTACTTATCAGGACTAGCATTGAGCTTAATCCAAAGTTTAATGACTGATTGACGATACTGTTACTAAATGCGTAACTGATATGAAATCCAGCGCCCACACACGCAAGGGCGAAAGACGCTCGAATCTTAGAGTTGTTTGAATCAATATTGGCGGTCTTAACCGCACGCATGTAAATGGCAGTGAGCGCGGTAGCAATGCCATAAAAAGCGATGGCAATGATGAGGAATATTGAATCAGACATTGAATTGAAGCAGTTTTAGCGACACAAAAGGTGAGATTTATCGTTAGTGAGAGTAGAATATCACACCTTAAATTGCAGCTAATGACTTAAAGTTAAATCATATGTTTGAACAACTCGGCGATCGCCTCCAAGGAACCCTTAAGAAAATTCGCGGTCAAGCACGGCTTAGTGAGGAAAATATCTCGGAAGCCATGCGAGAAGTCCGTATAGCCTTACTCGAAGCTGATGTTTCATTGCCTGTGGTAAAGTCCTTCATCACCAAGGTTAAAGACAAAGCGATTGGTGTTGACGTGTCCAAGAGTTTGAATCCTGGACAAATGGTTGTGAAGATCGTCCAAGACGAACTGATTGAATTGATGGGGGCGGCTAACGATGCCCTAAACCTAGCGCAAACTCCACCCGCGGTTATATTAGTGGCAGGTTTGCAAGGGGCAGGTAAGACCACAACCGTTGGTAAGCTCGCAAACTTATTAAAGCAACGTGAAGGTAAGCGAGTCATGGTTACCAGTGCTGATATTTATCGACCTGCCGCGATAGAACAGCTCAAAACATTAGCCGACTCGATTGATGTCGCCTTTTGCCCAAGTACATCTGACCAAAAAGCAGTAGATATCGTTAGCAACGCAAAACTTGCTGCTAAGAACGCTGTGATGGACGTGCTCATTATTGACACTGCGGGGCGTTTGCACGTAGACGGTGAGTTGATGCAGGAAATCAAAGCCGTACACGCCGCGGCGAACCCGATCGAAACATTGTTCGTTGTTGACAGCATGACCGGCCAAGATGCGGTGGTTAGTGCCAAAGCATTTGATGAGGCTTTGCCACTTACTGGTGTAATACTCACTAAAACAGATGGTGACGCCCGAGGAGGCGCGGCTTTATCGATTCGCGAAGTCACTGGCAAACCTATTAAGTTTTTAGGTATTGGTGAGAAGATAGACGGTATCGAAGCGTTTCACCCTGACCGAGTCGCTTCTCGAATTTTAGGGATGGGCGATGTCATGACGCTCATTGAGGAAGCCGAACAGAAGGTTGACAAAGAGAAGGCTGAAAAGCTGGTTAAGAAGCTCAAGAAAGGCAAAGGCTTCGACTTAGAAGATTACCGAGATCAGGTCGCGCAAATGAACAACATGGGCGGTATTGAAAGCATGATGGATAAACTACCGGGAATGGGAAACTTGAACCTTCCTTCGGGTGCCATGGGTGGCATGATGGGTGACATGAATAAGAGTGTGGCGATCATAAACTCAATGACACCAAAAGAACGGCAATTCCCTGCGCTCATTAAAGGCAGCCGAAAGAAACGCATTGCCACGGGTTCAGGCACTCAGATTCAGGACGTCAACAAGACGCTAAAGCAATTTATGCAAATGCAAAAAATGATGAAAAAAATGGGTGGTAAAGGGAAAATGGCGAAAATGATGCGCGGCATGGGAGGAATGCCTGGCATGGGGGGCGGTAAGTTTCCTCCGGGTGGTATGGGTGGCGGAGGAATGCCGTTCTAGAAACTATTTCCGTGTTATGAGTGAACGGCCGTCGGGTTGAACATATTGGAATGTTCGACCATCGCGTGAAACAAAAGGTAATAGAGTCTTTTCACAATGACACCGCTGATCGTTGCGTTGACATTTTCATCCGCCATGATCACACAATAGGGTATGAGGAGTATCGACGGGACTTTGAAGATGGTGGCGGCTGGCGTTCACTTAATCGGTATTCATCTCAGGTTTTTGAAAGCCAAGCTCAGGCACTAAAACAAGCTCGTTTAACCGTGGCATGGCTGAACGAACT
>CAYQVT010000037.1:0-5387 GCA_964420885.1 uncultured Gammaproteobacteria bacterium | reverse complement strand
AAAGCAACACCGGCTTTGGCTTCGAGCTCTTCGCCGCGAACGACCAATTGGTCAAACAGACCGTCAGTGGCTGAACGAACTTGAGTGACTCTATCTATTACGTAGTTTTCGAGCGTTGGAAAAGATATCCCACGCACAGATCGCTGCCACAATCGCCACCGAAGTGAGTACCACATTATCTAGATTTTCCGCTATTTTAGTCCAACCAGGGCTTTCGATGGCTGACGAATGGTAGATGACGAACTGATCAAATTGTAATATCTGTGCAATGATAAGGAGCGTTGCCAAGGAAACCACGATTTCTGCGATAAGGCTGAACTGGCTCGAGGTGGCGAGAACAAATTTGTGTATGCTAAGCGTAATGCTAAACGCCATGATTATGTTTACAGTCAGGAACACCGACTGCCATTCTGAGCTCAAAGACATTTTATTTTCTACTGAGGTTCCGATTGGTAAATAAATAATGTCGTTCCACCAAGCTAAAAATAACACCCCAACTATGAGCTCAAAACCAGTTTCTAAGCGACTCAGCGCTAGGCGTGAAGATGAGGATTTTAAGTCTCTGGGTGACCAAGCGTAAATTTTGTTCAGGCTTACATCATGGTATTCCATTAAATAAAAAATGAGGGTCACGATTGCGAATACGTACAAGCCATTATATAACACGTCAGCGAAGATAATGATTGCGGTCTTAATAATTGGCTGGCTCGGGTTTGACAAACTTTCGACAAATGAGAGCAGGGCGATGGCGACCGCCATGATTGTCAGAGCTATTTCTAAGGCCCTTTTATAGGCTGGGAAGAAGTCAGGGCTGATAAGTTGTTGTTTGGGCAAATAGGCCGAAGCAACTTGCATTGGGTGACCAAGTTTTCTTAATAGAGCTTCAGTTTCCTCTAAGCTTAAATCTCGGCCTAAGGTTTCTCTACTGTCTTCCACTTGGTCCATTAGAGATGCCGTGAGTTCGTCGCGAACATCTTGCTTCATCTCGTCTGGTAAATAGCGTTCAAGGCTATCTAAATAGTTTTCAATCATCGTCATATAAAGCTCCTTCGAAGCATTAATGTGGTTTATTTCAAAATGGTGTTCAGCGCACTTTCAACTTGTTGCCAATCGTTGCGTAATCGTTTCAACGTTGATTTGCCCACTTCAGATAGTTGGTAGAAGCGTTTCTTGCGCTTTGATTCTTCACGCCATTCACTTACAAGTAGGTGCTGTTTTTCCAGACGCCTAAGCAATGGGTAAAGTGTTCCTTCATCAATCTCCATGCCTTTAGATAACAACGTTTTTCTAAGTGAATAGCCGTAATGCTCCTCACGTAGCTCAGCGAGTACAGCCAGGATAAGCACACCACGTCGGAGTTCGAGTTTTAGTTTGTCGTAGTGTTCACTATCAGTCATAGATTTGGATTGATTTATGCTGTATGGCGCATAGTGTTGCACATATACTGTGTGATGTACAGTATATGTGTGTGTACTTATTTAGAGAGATTTATAGGTCGAGTTTAATGGGGGCGTGAAAATGTGTCACTGCCACGAGTGCTACGAACTCTGTAGTGTTTGGCTTAAGTCCTTTTGGTCTAAGCTAAAAGCTCAATAGCTTTTTGAGTTCGACCGCATTCCGTCGGCTCACTTCAATGATCTTTCCGTCGCTCATGGTTAAGTCGTAACCATCACCAATACTTTCATTGATGGAATGAATTTCGTTTAGATTAACAACATATTGCCTGTTGGCCCTAAAAAAAGAAGATTTAGGAAGGCGTGCCTCAATGACACTCAGCGCTTTTTTGATAAAGGGTTTGTGGCCCTTAAAAAAGACAATCGAATGATTCTTACAACTCTCGAAATAGTGTACATCGCGCAGAGAAACTAAATGGCAATCGTCACCATCTTTTATGAAAATTTTACTGCTTAAGTCAAAGAGCTCTTGAACCTCGCTGTGTTCTTTCACATTAAGTTTGTCAATTGCTATTGCCAGTCTTTCAGGGCTGATAGGCTTTAGCAGATAATCGACCGGATTGTAGTCAAACGATCGATATGCATATTCTGAATAGGCGGTGGTAAATATCACTTGTGGTATATAGTCGAGCCTATCCAGCAGGTCAAAGCCACTTTGCCCAGGCATGTGAATGTCTAAAAAAATGACATCGGGCCGTTTTTCGGCGATCAGCGTTAATGCGGAATCGGGATGATCGGCGGCGCCAACCAAGTCTATTTGGTCAAATTCGCCTAGCATGCGTAATAATCCTTCCCTTGCTAGGCGTGAGTCTTCTACTACAATCGCTTTCAATGTTGTTACTGTTTAATCTTGTGGAATGTTTACTGAGACGCAGAAATGGTTATTCGAAATATCGGTTTCAATAGAACCTCGCCCAGCATAAAGCAAGTCCAAACGTTGGTCGATATTGAATAAGCCAATGCCCGGCTCACTCTTTTTTTCAGAATAGTTTTTCGGAAGGTCGTTACAGACTTTGAGAATCATTAATGTGTTTCTGCGCCGTGCTTGTACTTCTATTTTACCCCCTTCACGAATATTTTCGATACCGTGTTTTACAGCGTTCTCAAGTAACATTTGCAAAACCATGGGCGGCAAATGACAGTCTTCCAATGCCTCGGGTATATCAAGTATGAACTCAAGGCGTTCTTCGAACTGAATTTGAATGAGATCAATATATAAGCGGCTTATATCTAACTCTTCTTTTAGCGGTACTTTGTCGTTTTTAGAACTGTCCAGTGAATACCTCAATACACCTGAAAGCGACATTAGCATCTTTTCGGCGTTATCAGCGTCTTCTTGAATCATGAACCGAATATTGTTCAGAGCATTGAATAAGAAATGTGGGTTCAGTTGATTCGACAAACTACTTAGTTCGGCTTCCTTTAGGTTGTTTTGCAAACGCAAATTATCGATTTCTACCTGCTTGGTTTTACGGCGACTGGTGATTCCGATGTAAGCCATCATCCAACAAAGTAAATAAAACGAGGTACCAAACCAATTACGAAATACAAATTCTATTACTACTCGAATTGACGAAATACCGGGGCTATCGATTCTGCGATAACGATACAGATCATCGAAATAGAAAGTCATTGATACTATCGACACCGCAGCCACGATAATAAAAGCGAAGAATATTGAACAAGCAATGCTTTTTAACAAAACCATTATGTGGGTCTGAGTTTCCCATTGCGCGGTTCTATAGTGACTCCTGAAAATCAAGCCCACGAAGAAAAAGCCAATCGCCCAAGTTGTCCCTGCGACTATGATAAATCCCAACATCGATAAGGAGCCGAATATCGAATTTAGCGCGATGTCAAAGGCGAAAATTATGGCGATTCCACCGACGTGGTAACTCCAGAAATCAACGCTGGCGTCAAAAAGATTGCTGTTTAGTGACGATTGAATGCTCTTGAGAAATTTTTCAAAATCGCCCCAGCATTTTTGTACCTGCGGGTGTTCTCTGAAACCCTGCAAACGCGAGAATAAGGTCTTAGTACTGGTCATCTTAATTACAGCGCTTCTATTACGATATCAAACATCAGATTGATCGAATGTTTGGTTATTTTAAGAGATTCTATCGTAACCTGTTTGCTGTGATATAGCAGGCGAGACGTTGCATCGACTATTTTTGCCGGCTCGTCCGATGTGGTAATCACATTCAGTGATAAAGAGTCGGTTTTTCTTGTACCCGATTGAACTAAAGTGGTAACAGCCACGCTTGTGGCAATTGCTACCACAAATATAACTACTAAGACCTCTCTATTCATGTCGATAACTCCCTAATTTGATTGCGATTGAGTTTTGAGATTGTTAGTGTCACACAAGCTTGAGTCAATGTTGAAAAAAGGTGCCAAACGGTGATTGCGTAGGATAACTGGTATAAATTCTCATTGAACGGTCAAGCGGGATATAGGTTTAATCGGTTAATAGGCGATTGACGAAGAGTTACACAACAACTTAGGTTATTTACGAAATAAAAAGCCGGCTCAGATTGTCATCCAAGCCGGCAAAACAGCGAAGTAGCGTTCCGTGCTAATAATATCGTCCTATCAATGTATCGCTGTTGAATAAATATTAATTGAGCCTATGCCATCTTGCCTCACTCAAATGAGTGAGATTTTGCTATTTACTAGCATAGTAAATTAGTTGTTGAGTTGCTTCATAACTAAAGAGGGTTCCTGGAATAAGGCTATTAATCATCCAAACCAAAAAAGCTGACCGAGAGTTAACGCGATCAGCTTTTTTTTGGAGGGTATGAATTGAGAGTTTAGAACAAACCGTCGATCTGACCTTCATCATTGATATGAATCGCCTGGGCGGACGGTACGCTGGGTAATCCAGGCATGGTCATGATTTCACCGCAAATAGCGATAATGAATCCAGCACCCGCCGCCAAACGAACTTCGCGAACCGGCAGTGAGTGGTTATCAGGAGCGCCACGCCTATTCGGGTCAGTTGTAAAACTGTATTGAGTTTTAGCCATACAAACTGGTAAGTTGCCATAGCCCTGATCTTCCCACTGACGTAATTGATCACGAATCTTCTTATCGGCGAGAACCTCGTCGGCACGATAGATTCGTTTTGCGATGGTTTCAATTTTTTCGAACAAACCCATATCGTCAGGGTAGATAGGTGCAAAGCTAGCCATGTCTGCGTCGGCGATTTCGGCCACACGAGTCGCCAGGTCTTTTGAACCTTCAGAACCGAATTCCCAGTGCTTTGATAATATGGCTTCAGCTCCTTGAGCAGCAACGAACTCTTTGATCGCATCGACTTCAGCATCGGTGTCGGTAACAAAATGGTTGATCGCTACGACAACTGGTACGCCGAAAGATTTCAAATTTTCAATGTGGCGCCCTAAGTTTGAGCAACCACCTTTGACTGCCTGAACGTTTTCCGGCCCTAGATCGGCTTTAGCAACGCCACCATTCATTTTCATTGCGCGTACTGTAGCTACCAATACCACTGCACTGGGGGCCAGACCCGCTTTTCGGCATTTAATATTTAGAAATTTTTCAGCACCCAAGTCAGCGCCAAAACCGGCCTCGGTTACTACGTAGTCAGCCAGCTTTAATGCTGTAGTGGTTGCCACTACTGAGTTACAGCCGTGAGCAATATTGGCAAAGGGGCCACCGTGCACAAATGCTGGATTATTTTCTAAGGTTTGAACTAAATTAGGCTGCATGGCTTGTTGTAGTAGTACCGTCATAGCGCCATCGGCTTTGATGTCTCGAGCGTAGATCGGGCTTTTATCGCGACGGTAGGCCACGATAATATCGCCTAAGCGTTTTTCTAAATCGCCTAAATCTTTTGCAAGACAAAGAATGGCCATCACTTCGGAAGCCACGGTGATGTCAAACCCTGTCTGGCGGGGCGCGCCGTTTGCAACG
>CAYQVT010000036.1:0-21952 GCA_964420885.1 uncultured Gammaproteobacteria bacterium | reverse complement strand
GAGTTTGATAAAATCTCTAATTCGTTCGATATCAAGCGTTTTCAACAATACTCGCCCTTGTCCGTCGTCCACTTTTACTGAGAAGTCTTGCGGCGTTAATAAACTCTTACCACTTTCGCCTTCGACTTCGAGCGATGCATCCCATTTCGAATCACTCAATAAGTCGCCATTAGTACTCGCGGTAAATGCGAGTAACCCTTTTGGCGTATTTACTGACGCCTTTAGCACCCTGTTTTCAGCCAAACGATTGAATTCAATCTCAATATTTTGATATCGATGAATACGATCTTCATCTCGGCGCCAAACAATTTCGCCATCATGCCAAGCGGCATTTTGCTGGTCCAATAACCAAGAAATAACGCGTTGATTGACACCGACGTTGCGGCGCTTTCCAGCTAAGCTCAAGCCAGCAATTTGCAGTTGATTGTTGTCCAGCGACACAATCTCGATTACTGGCTTTTCAATGGAGAATTCAGTGAAGCTTGGCCAAAAGCTTAACACTGAGCGCGGGCTCATAGCAGCGGACAAAGAATCAAATGCCAGTGCAGGCTCAGACGGGGTGTCACCTTCGACTTTGAAACCCTCAATTCTGAAGTTCGGTGACAAGCCTTGCCACACGGTTTCTACGTTGTCGATCGTGACAACACGATTAAACACCCCGCTTAGATTCGATTCCAGTAGACCTTTGTAACGGTCTGCATAAGTGAAATACGCGGCAGCCCCTCCTAGAAACAACAGGTAGATCACCATCAATCCAAAAACGATTTTAAGCAATAACTTCATGCAAGGGCAATCTCATATTGCTGTTGGTGATAAAACGGGTCTGCTTGGAGACTGATTGGTCGGTCAATGAACTCTTGCAGATCCGCCAAGCTGCTGGCTTCCTCATCGAGCAGTAGGTCTATCACCTTCTGAGCCGCCACGATGGTATACGACTGAGCTTTGTATTGACGGTCCTCCCGCAGAATTTCGCGTAAAATTTCGTAGCAAACCGTTTGCAAGGTTTTGACCGTGCCTCGACCGTTACAGACGGGGCAGGTTTCGCACATCACTTGCTCTAAGCTTTCGCGTGTGCGTTTACGAGTGATTTCAACCAAACCCAATGGAGAGATGTCAGTGACATTAATTTTCACACGATCTCTTGATATCGCCGAACTTAGTGCCGCCAGTACCTGATTTTTGTGCTTGGCACTTTGCATATCGATAAAATCAACAATGATAATGCCACCCAAGTTTCTCAATCGTAATTGATGTGCGATTTCGGTGGTCGCCTCTAAATTTGTTTTAAACAGCGTCTCTTCATGATTTCGGCGCCCAACGTATGACCCGGTGTTCACGTCGATGGTGGTCATTGCCTCGGTTTGGTCGATGATTAAGTCACCGCCTGACTTAAGCATCACTTTACGATGCATGGCTCGCTCGATCTCCTGCTCAATCGAATACAGACCAAACAGTGGTTGTTCACCGGGGTAATACTCCAGTTTATCGATCAACTCGGGCATAAAATCTTTGGCGAACTCTCTTGCTTTATCGAAGCTTTCTCGTGAATCGATTCGGATTTTTTCTAAATCATCATGCACTAAATCACGCATGGTTCTGAGCGACAATGGCACGTCTTCATGAATAAGAGTTGCCGCGGGAGCGTCTTTCATAGCACTGCTGATATAGCCCCAAAGTCTCTGTTGAAACAACATGTCGTTGGCAATATCTTCGTCATTACTCGATTCGGCCAGTGTTCTAATAATGAAACCACCCTTAAAATCGTGCTTTTCGATTCGGTTTACAACTAGGCTCCGAAGACGTTCTCGTTCTTCAGAACTTTCGATTTTTTGTGAAATGCCAATATCAAAACCGTTTGGCAAATACACTAGATTGCGCGAAGGCATACTCAATTCCATGGTCAATCGCGCGCCTTTCGAGCCTATCGGGTCTTTAAGAACCTGAACATAAACATGCTTGCCTTCGTGTACTAAATCTTGAATAGGCGGCACATCGCGCTCTGGTCGTCCGGCAAAGGCAGGGTCGTTACGAACAATATCGGCAGCGTGTAAAAAACCGTTCTTTTCCAAACCAATGTCCACAAATGCGGCCTGCATTCCAGGTAAAACGCGAACCACTTTGCCTTTAAAAATATTGCCGACGATGCCACGCGACAGCGTTCTCTCCAGATGCAGCTCTTGCAGACGCCCATTCTCAACCACCGCCACCCGAGTTTCTCGGGGCGTTACATTGATTAGTATTTCGTCTTTGGAAGCCACTGTTGGTAATTTCTCTAAATTAGCTGTTTCAAATAATTCCTGTAAGAGTTACGTAATCTACAGCCAATTCCTGTCAATAATGGCCAATAATTCATTTAATTCACGCAACGGTAATCCAACCACATTACTATAACTACCATGCAATAACTTAACCCACGCTGAAGCATAGCCTTGAATGGCGTAGGCACCGGCTTTGTCGCGGGGTTCTCCAGTAGCCCAATAACGTTCCATTTGCTCCGGCGTTATTCGCCCAAACTCGACTTCTGTGACACTTAATCTGACATTAGTTCGGCCTTCATAAAATAAACAAATCGCGGTCATAACCTGATGTTTATTGGCGCTCAGATTATGCCAAATTTGCTGCGCATCTTGAAAGTTACTCGGTTTTCCGTAAACAGTATCACCTTGCACGACAATGGTATCGGCAGCAAGAATCGCCACATCGTCTTGCTTTAAGGCTGCTTGCGCCGTTCGCGCTTTATCTCGGGCTAAACGGGTAACGAAGTCTTCAGGAGCCTCACCTTGGCTACGACTTTCATCGGTATCGGTTACCTGCACCGAAAATACCACGCCTAGATCTTCCAGCATTTGTCTTCGCCTAGGTGACGCCGACGCCAATACTAATTGTGTTTTGTTTTTTTCAGACATGATTAATCCCCTCGATGATAAGGCAGTTTGGCGTTAATGCTCCATGCTCTATACAACTGCTCAGCAAGCATCACGCGTACGACAGGATGAGCAAAGGTCATGGCCGACAACGACCATTTTCGCTGAACTTGTGAGAGGTAGTTAGGGTCTATGCCTTCAGGCCCACCAATCAAAATGGCAACATCTTGACTTTCGTCAATCCAGTTCTGAAGATTATCGGCGAGCTCTTGAGTATCAATATGCCGACCTTTACGATCCAATGCGATTGTAAGCGTGCCTCGCGGTATTGCGGCTTGAAGTGCTTGCGCTTCGTCGCGCAAAATACGGGCCGTATCGGCATTTTTACCGCGTTTCTTAGCTGCGATTTCCACCAATTCGAGTTTGCAAAGGTTGGGCATACGTTGTGCGTATTCTTGATAGCCTTGCTCTACCCATCGCGGCATGCGCGTTCCAACAGCGAGCAACCTTATGAGCATGTCACTGAATACCAAATTGAGCTAACAAAAACAAAGGTAGCTAGCCGGCTATTCGGAGCGTGAGAAGGCAATCTTAGGTAGCTGACGTTGATCAGTTAGACGTCTTGTTCTTCGCGATGCTTTTTCACCAAAGCACGTACGTCTTCGTCCCAAAGTTTCTCTAGGTCGTAGTATTCGCGCACCTCAGGGCGCATAACGTGCAATACAACATCGCCAAAATCGACCAATACCCATTCCCCGACATCCGCACCGTCTTCGTTTAGTGGGATGATGCCTTGCTTTCGCAGACTATCAGACGCGGAGCGGGCCAATGCTTTCACATGCGTGTCGGAGGTGCCGCTTGCAACCACCATAAAGTCTGCAAAATCGGAGATATCAGCGATATCAATGACGCGAATGTCCACGCCTTTGATTTCTTCCAGGGCGTCGACCACTTGGTCTTTTATTTGTTCAGGTTTCATAATGGGTATTTTATACAGTTGCTGTTCCTGAATATAGGTAAAAACAGCCTTGGGTAAGAATTCTTTACTCAATTTATCACTTTTTGGATCGCTTAACTCTGCACGTAATTGAGTGGAAGAAATCGCGAACTCGGGTTGCTCAAACACCCAGATCTTGCCACCCGGACAGGCTCGAATATCCTCAGGTTTAGCTACCAACCGTTGTTGCAATTCTTGATCTAAATTTAGCGGGAATCCAGGTCGGTTCATCACCACCCAATTTACCATCTCAATAAGCTCACTATAACGATGCCAGCTGGGCAGATTCAGCAAACTATCGCCACCAATAATGACGTAAATTTGTGCGTCTTCGCGGCTGGCCTGAAGACTCTCTATGGTCTCAATCGTATAAGATTTATCAAGTCGCTTGATTTCCGAGTCGTCAGCTATGTAATTTGGCATGTCAGACATGGCCATTTTCATCATATTGAAACGATGTTCAATATCAGCACTGATTTGATCTTTGTGTGGCGGCCTAGCACTCAATACCCAATGCACTGCGTCGAAGGGTATTCGCTCACAAAGCATTTTCATCGCAGCTAAATGCCCTACGTGAATGGGGTCAAACGTGCCGCCAAAAAGCCCTATTAAACTGCGCATTTTCAGTATCTATAGTTCTAGCGGCGAATATGACCGTCACCAAAAACAATAAACTTTTGAGAGGTAAGGCCCTCTAGCCCCACCGGCCCACGTGCATGCAATTTATCGGTGCTTATTCCTATTTCCGCGCCTAAGCCGTATTCAAATCCATCAGCGAAACGCGTTGATGCATTGACGATGACTGAACTGGAATCTACGCACTGCATGAATTTTCGACTATTCGAATAGTTTTCAGTCACTATACTCTCTGTATGATCAGAGCTGTAGTCGGCGATGTGTTGCACCGCTTGATCAAAGTCATTCACTACTTTGATGGCTAAAATCGGCCCTAAATACTCTTCGCTCCAATCGGCTTCGGTCGCTACATTCATGGGTTGAATATTGCGAGCATGATCACAACCCCTGAGTTCTACCCCGAGGTCCGTGTACGCTTGACATAGTTTGGGCAGCATTTCCTTGGCCACACTCTGATGCACCAACAACGTTTCCATCGCATTGCAAACCCCGTAGCGATGCGTCTTAGAATTCAAGGCGATATCAAACGCTTTTTGTAAATCAGCGTCTTCATCTATGTAAACATGACAGACCCCGTCTAAATGCTTTATAACCGGTACACTGGCATCTTGAGTAATACGTTCGATCAGACTCTTACCACCTCGGGGAATAATCACATCAACGTAGTTAGGCATTGTTATTAACTGACCAACGGCCGCACGATCGGTGGTTTCAATCACCTGTACGGCAGCGCTAGGCAAACCTGCGTCTGCCAAGCCCTCAGCAATGCAAGCCGCCACGGCCATATTAGAATGAATGGCTTCAGAGCCACCTCGTAAAATAGTGGCATTGCCTGACTTCAAGCACAAAATTGCCGCATCAACGGTAACGTTAGGGCGTGATTCATAAATGATGCCGATGACGCCTAGAGGAACACGCATCTTACCAACTTGGATACCTGATGGCCGATAACTCATATCGCTTATTTCACCAACAGGGTCGGCCAAAGCCGCTACTTGGCGGCAGCCTTCGGCCATCGCAGTAATCCCTGAGTGACTGAGCTCAAGCCGATCAAGCAACGCCGCTTCTAAACCGTTCGCTTTTCCATTCACTAAATCTTTGGTGTTTGCCTCTAACAAAGTCTCTTTAGACGATTCCAGTTTATTGGCTATGGCCAATAAAGCAGCATCTTTATCGCCTCGACTCGCAGCGGCTATCGCACGGCTAGCCTCGCGAGCACGCAGCCCGACACCTTGCATATATTCTTCAACGTTCAAGTTAATACTCTATTTTCTACTTTACAATTTTCTAACAACATCACGACACCTTAGCGGTACTCGCCAAGGTTATACCGCACAGGCGACAACACAATTGCTCTATTTGATACCAAAGGCCACCTATCTCTGTATACCGCTGGCCTTTCACGGTTTGGTCTAAATGCGCGGCTTGTTCAAGCAGCTCATACCACTGGGCAGTACCCAGTCGACCAAGTGCGGCATTTACCGCTGGTTCTCGCTTGTTCCAAACTCTGTTCTGCTTAAACAACATACTTCTATTTTGACCCTGTTGTAGGCCGGACGATATGGCGGCTAAGACTCGAATCTCGCGCACCAGGGCCCACACCACAATCACGGGTTCAAGACCTTCTGATTGCAATCTTGCTTTGATACGCAAAACACGATTAAAATCACCGGCCAGACAGCCATCGGTTAAGGCATAAACATCAAACCGAGCCTGATCAGCAAGGCTTTCGTTAACAAGCTTAAGTGTAACGGCACCATCTTTAGCCAGAACCTGCAATTTATCGACTTCTTGTGCTGCTGCCATGACATTACCTTCTAATTGCTCTGTCATCAGCTCT
This sequence comes from uncultured Gammaproteobacteria bacterium, assembly GCA_964420885.1. Classification (GTDB taxonomy): domain Bacteria; phylum Pseudomonadota; class Gammaproteobacteria; order Arenicellales; family Arenicellaceae; genus Arenicella. The sequence continues at coordinate 15,615 of CAYQVT010000036.1, read as the reverse complement.
ATTACACCGGACTCAACCCTTAACGCACGCGACTGTAAGCGCTTCTTTAACCAAGAAGGGAACTGCGGCAAGCTTATGTCATAGCCATCTGCCAACCAACCAACGGATTCAATCGCTTTGACCCATTTAGCGCTACGTTGACGCTTATCCAGTGCCGACATAATAATCACTAAAACATCGTCATCAGGAGGACTCTGGCAGTATTCAGTAACGACTTTGGTGCCTGCAGAACCCAGGGATTTGGGTACTCGAAATTCTATAATGCGCCGCTCTGCAAATAGCGACATAGCCTGACCAACGCCAAGCAGTTGGTTCCAATCGAAACCAGTTTCAAGTTGATATTTTAGCCGCTCGGTAAAACCTTGCAATTTGAGCGCTTGACGCAATCCATCCAAGGCTTCTTCGAGCAACAATGGCTCGTTACCATTGAGTAGAATTACCTTGGGCGTGGCATTTGGCTCAGATGCCTTAAGGCGCTGAGCCACATCATCTAAGGTGACACGCATTGCATTTGCATCAACATCACGCCTATTTAGGCGTGTAGTCCGTTATGGTCGACAACTTCCGCACAATACGAAGCGAAATCGCCTGTTCCATGCTTTCTTGTAACTCAGCTTCTTCTGCTTCAGTTTCCACCACAGTCAATGGGTCGAAATTATAACGGCGTGATTCTCTCAATGATTCAGCAGGGCGAATATTCTCATCATCAGGCGTTTTAAGCTCGTACTTAACTGTAAAACGTAAGTTATAGCTATTCGCTTTGCCTTGGTCATCTAAGGTTCCGACGGTACGGTTTGTCGAAGCGCTGGTAACCACCAAAATCGCGTCCGCACCTGCGGGGGAGCTTGTTAGATTCGCTCCGGCTCGAGTCAGAATTCGTTCCAATTCTTCTTTAAATGGCCCTTCAGGTGCGCTGACGACCATATTTTTTACGCCTTCAGACAAAGGGATATTGCCTCGTAGGTGGAAGCCACATGCAGAGATAGAAACTGCCAGAAGCACTAATAGCGCGGAGCGCATGATGTTATTGACCATTTTCAGACCTTGTTTTTATTCGTTTCAATTAGATTTTAGCGTAAGCGAGCGCCGTTGCGGAATTAATTCGCGACAATATTCACCAGCTTTTTGGGCACCACAATCACTTTACGCACTGTTACGTCCTGCAAAAAGCGCTGGACATTCTCATCGGCCATCGCCAAGGCTTCAACTTCATCGTTACTTGTTGTCGCCGGAATCTCTAGTTTTGCCCGTAATTTACCGTTCACCTGCACTACGTAGGTAATCTCGTCTTTGACTAACGCCGACTCATCCAGTGATATCCAGCCACTTTCTTCTAAAGACTGGTCGGTGCCGTAGCTTGTCCACAAATGTTCACACAAATGAGGAGTTATTGGTGACAAGATTTTTAGCAGCGTGTGGCATGCCTCAGATAACACAGCGTCGCTATGTTCTCCCATAGTCGACCAATCGGCTTTTTCTATTGCATTAGTTAATTCCATTGCTGCCGCGACCACAGTGTTAAACTGCTGACGGTCAAAGTCAAAAAGCGCTCGTTGAATAATGCTATGAGTGACCAAACGTAAGGCTTTGGTTGGCGCGTTTGCATTGTCAATTACATGCAGGGGCTTTAATTTTATTTGACTCAGTGCATCACTGTGTTTCTCAAATAAATTCCAAACACGGCGCAGGAAGCGCGACCCACCGGCAATGGCATCATCATTCCACTCCAAGGACTGCTCAGGCGGGGCTGCGAACATGGTAAATAGTCGCACCGTATCAGCACCGTATTTATCAATCATGCTTTGCGGGTCTACGCCATTATTCTTTGATTTAGACATTTTCTCGACGCCGCCAACTTCCACCGGCGCCCCGTCAGCAATCAATGTAGCACCGTTTGGCTTACCCTGATCATCGAGTGACAACTCTACGTCTTTTGGATTGTAAAAACTACGTTTACCGTCTTGTGCAATACGAAAGTAGGTCTCCGCTGTGACCATACCTTGAGTTAATAGCCGTTTAAACGGTTCATCGGAATTAATCAGGCCAACATCACGCATCAGTTTGTGGAAAAATCGTGCATACAATAAATGCATCACCGCGTGCTCGATGCCTCCTATGTATTGATCCGCCGGCAACCAATAGTCAGCGCGTTCATCGAGCATCGCCGTATCTAGACCAGGGCAACAATACCGTGCGTAATACCAAGATGACTCAAAAAACGTATCGAAGGTATCGGTTTCGCGAGTCGCCGGTTCACCGGTTACAGGGTGAACGGTATCGATGAACGAGCGCATTTTCTTGATTGGCGAGCCAACACCATCCATCACCACATCGGTGGGCAATTCAACTGGGAACTCTGTCGCCGCAGCGGGTTCGCCATCGGCATCATACACAAAGGGAATTGGACAACCCCAGTAGCGCTGACGCGACACACCCCAATCTCGTAGACGATAGTTAATTTGCTGTACACCGAGCTTATTGTTTTCCAACCGCGCGGTGATATTAACCTTAGCGTCCTCAGAAGTTTGACCATCAAATTCACCCGAATTTTTCAGCACTCCAAGCTCAGTGTAGGCACCCTCACTAATATCCAATTCACCGCTAGCTGGGTAGATAACAGGCTTGATTTCAATCCCGTATTTTGTAGCGAATTCAAAGTCGCGTTGGTCATGAGCTGGCACTGCCATAACGGCACCGGTTCCGTAGGTCATTAGCACGAAATTTGCACACCAAACCGGTATTTCATCACCGCTGAGCGGATGTTTCGCGGTTAAGCCTAAGCTAATCCCGCGCTTCTCCATGGTTTCCATATCGGCTTCAGCCGTAGAACTCTGCGCGCACTCCTTACGAAATACCTCGATCTCTTGATTCGACTCGGAGGCAGTCACCGCAAGAGGATGATCGGCGGCAACGGCTAGGTAAGTAACACCCATCAAGGTGTCGGGGCGTGTGGTGAAAACACGTAGGCTTTCATTGGCCTCAATGTCAAACTCAACTTCGGCACCGACCGATTTACCAATCCAATTGCGCTGCATGGTTTTGACCGAGTCGGGCCAACCATCAAGCTCATCAAGGCCAGCCAAAAGTTCTTCGGCGTAATCAGTTATTTTAATAAACCACTGGGGTATTTTCTTCTTTTCTACCAAGGCACCTGAGCGCCAGCCTCGGCCGTCTATCACTTGTTCATTAGCGAGTACCGTTTGGTCGACCGGATCCCAATTCACTTCGGATTCCTTTTTATACACCAAACCACGCTCATACAGTTTGGTGAAGAACCATTGCTCCCACTTGTAATAATCCGGCTTGCAGGTTGCAAGCTCTCGGCTCCAGTCGTAGCTAAACCCTAGCCTCTTCAATTGACCACGCATATCAGCGATATTGTCGTCAGTCCAAGGAGATGGCGCGGTTTTGTTTTGAATCGCGGCGTTTTCAGCTGGCAATCCAAAGGCGTCCCAACCAATTGGGTGTAATACGTTCTTACCTAACATACGTTGGTAGCGACTAATCACATCCCCGATGGTGTAGTTTCGAACGTGCCCCATATGCAATTTTCCCGACGGGTATGGGAACATCTCTAAGCAATAGAATTTCTCCTTCTCGCTTTCTTCAACGGCTTTAAACGCGTTGGTCTTTTCCCATTTATTTTGAACACTGACTTCAATGTTCTTAGGGTTGTAATCTTGCTGCATGGTTTTTGCTACGTATGTGTTTGGGCACGTCTGAACAGTGCTCAGACTTAAACCGAGTATTGTAGCGGTAACACCGTTGAGTGTGCAGTGTTTTTAAAGGATTCTGATCAAGAAACGGCGGGCAATTAGTGAATCACCATAGAGGTAATTTCGAAGCCTCAATTAACCCCTAGAAATTGGCGGATGATAAATAATTTGCACCACCACGCCTTCAGGGTCTTTGCAATAGAAACTGCGGGCGCCGTCACGGTGAGTTTTCGCTTGGTTAATCATTGTGACGTTATTCTCAAACAAATAGTCGTACCACTCATCCACTTGTTCGATCTTATCGACAATAATGCCGGTGTGCGCTAAGGCTTGTGCTTTTGCTCCGGTATCGTCTACTTTATGCAAAGCCAGATTGTCGACCCCACTGCTCAGATACACATTGTTGTCGTCGGGCCGCCACTCGACCTCAAAGCCAAGTAAATCGACGTAAAATGACTCCACCCGCACTAGATCAATTACATTTAATGCTACGTGTCGCATGCCCGCATGCTGTGGTCTTGGTCTGGCCATTAGATAATCTCAAATGAATGTGTGATATCGGCGGTTTTGCCTAACATGATTGAAGCAGAACAATATTTCTCAGCAGATTGTTGCACCGCTAAGCCAACTGCTTTTTCGCTAAGCTTTTCGCCACTAACTTTAAAGTGCAAATGTATCTTGGTAAACACCTTGGGCTCGGTATCAGCACGTTCCGCCTCAATCTCGGCAATGCAATTGGCAACCGTTAAACGACGTTTACGCAAGATATGAACCACATCAAATGACGCACAACCACCCATGCCAATCAGCAAGGTTTCCATTGGACGAGCACCGAGGTTTTCTCCACCAAATTCAGCTGGGCCGTCCATCATGATGTCGTGCCCTGTGCCTGAAGTGCCTTTAAAATTTACATTTTGCTGAAGCTCTACGCTTACTTTCATTGTCATACCTGCTTTGTACTATTTATATTTAGACTCAAATTTGGATTTAAAAGAACAGCTCAGACAAACGTTCACCTGGTTCTTCAGCACGCATAAACGCCTCTCCGACTAGAAAGCAATTCACATTATGTTCGCGCATTAAACCAACATCATCTTGTGTATGTATTCCGCTTTCAGTGACCACCACGACATCATCAGGTATCGACCCAAGCAGCTCGATTGTGGTGTTCAAGGAAGTACTAAAATCCCGTAAGTTTCGATTATTAATACCAATCATCGGCATGGCGAGTTTTAAACCACGTTCGAGTTCTGGCTGGTTATGTACCTCGACCAACACGTCCATACCCAATTCCTGCGCGCGGCCCGCTAAGTCTTGCATGAGACCGTCTTCCAATGCCGCGACAATCAGTAATATGCAATCGGCGTTCATCATCTTGGCTTCGTACACTTGATAATCATCTAACATGAAATCTTTGCGCAACATTGGCAAACTACACGCTTCACGAGCCTGAGCAAAGTATGCGGCACTGCCTTTAAAAAACTCTTCGTCAGTCAATACCGATAAACAGGTCGCGCCGCCTTTTTGATAGCTCTCGGCAATCTCAGAAGGGCGAAAATCTTCACGAATAATACCCTTACTCGGGCTGGCTTTTTTAACCTCGGCAATTACCGCAGATCGACCTGCTGACAACGAAGCAAGCAAGGCATGAGCAAACCCTCGAGCATCTTCGGTATCGTCTGCCCTCGCTTTTAGGTCTGCCAATGTGCGCCTGCGCTTGGCGTGTGCGACTTCCTCAGCTTTATGGCTCATGATTTTGTCGAGTACGTCTGAGCCGGTGGACATTACTTGATGCACCTATGCCTCCTGCGTTGCAGTCACATAGGCCTGCTTGGCGGCTAAAGCCTTGCCTGAATCGAGCGACGCTTGAGCCATCTCAACACCGTGTTGCAGTGAACTAGCAATACCAGACACATAAACACCCGCTCCTGCGTTAAGCACCACGATATCTCGAGCAGCTCCTGACTCGCCGGACAACACTCGATCAATCGTTGCTAAAGATTCAGATGGGTTCTTTACCACAATTTGCTCTACCTTCGATCTTTGCAAACCGAAGTCTTCAGGAGTGATGGTATAAGTACTGACGCTACCATCCTTCATTTCGCTGACCACTGTCGGCGCACCAATGCTGATTTCGTCCATGCCGTCGTCAGAGTGAACCAGCAAAGTGTGTTCACTGCCAAGTCTCATGAAAACATTTGCTAATACGTCGGTGAGTTCTTTGGCAAATACACCAACCACTTGCCTCTTGACACCTGCAGGATTAGTCAACGGCCCTAGAACATTAAAAATGGTGCGAACGGCCATTTCTTTGCGTGGTCCAATCGCATGCCTCATTGCACTATGATGCATCGGTGCAAACATAAAGCCAACGCCAGCCGACTCTATAACACTAGCCACCTGAGCCGACTCCAAGTTTAAATTGGCACCAGCTTGTTCAAGCAAGTCGGCGCTCCCTGACTTACTTGAGACTGAGCGATTACCGTGTTTGGCGACGCTACAACCTGCTCCAGCAGCAACGAACGAAGCAGCAGTGGAAACGTTAAAGGTACTGATTCCGTCACCACCGGTGCCAACGATGTCGATTAAATGGTCAGCATTGACTTGTACGTGGCTAGCTAACGACGTCATCACTTCGGCTGCCGCTGTGATCTCATCAACCGTTTCGCCCTTCATACGCAGAGCAACCAACAGACCGCCTATTTGCGCATCGGAACACTCTCCGGTCATAATTTGATGCATCACCGACTGCATGTCTTGCCGAGTTAAGTCTTGGAGTTCTATCACGCGTGATATGGCCTGTTGAATATGCATGTTTACTTAGTCTCCAAAAAATTCTTTAGCAATGCATGACCGTGTTCAGTATGTATCGACTCAGGATGAAACTGCACACCTTCAATCGCTAAGGTTTTATGACGCACTCCCATAATCTCGCCGCTTTCGGTCCAAGCGGTGACCTCTAAACAATCAGGTAACGATTCTTTTTCGATCACTAAAGAATGATAGCGAGTGACAGTGAATGGATTAGGGATGTCTTTGAACACCCCTTTATTGCTGTGCTTAATCGAAGACGTTTTGCCGTGCATTATGTTCTTAGCATGCACCACCCGGCCGCCAAATGCCTGACCGATGCTCTGATGCCCCAGGCAAACACCTAGAATGGGAAACTGCCCTTTGAAGTATTCGATCACCGACAGAGAAATACCGGCTTCGTTTGGCGTACAGGGGCCAGGTGACAGCATTATTCGATCAGGCCGCATGCCCTCAATATCGTTTAAGGTAATTTCGTCATTACGAAATGTACGCACAGTCTCACCTAACTCACCTAAATACTGAACGAGGTTGTAGGTAAACGAATCGTAGTTATCTATCATTACTAACATGAGAACCTCCTAATTTTTAGATGTTGATGATGGCTTGTAGGATTTGGAAAAACCTAAACCTCCACTCGCCATTTCTATCGCTTTTATCATGGCACGTGCTTTGTTGAGGGTTTCTTTCCATTCGTATTTGGGTACCGAGTCTGCAACTATTCCAGCACCAGCCTGCACATTCACAACGCCGTCTTTAATCACCGCAGTTCGAATCGCGATAGCCGTGTCCATATTACCATTCCAGCCCAAATATCCTACCGCGCCTGAATAAATTCCCCGCTTGATCGGCTCCAATTGATGAATGATTTCCATTGCTCTAATCTTAGGTGCGCCGCTGACCGTGCCGGCTGGAAACGTTGCTTTAAGAACGTCAATGGCGTCCATTGAGGGGTTAATTTCGCCATCGACATTTGAAACGATATGCATCACGTGAGAATAGCGTTCGACAATCATTTTTTCGGTCAGTTCTACCGAACCCGTTTGGGCAATTCGTCCTACATCATTGCGACCTAAATCAATTAACATCAGATGTTCAGCCAACTCTTTCTCGTCACCTAACAGCTCGGCCTCTAATTCTAAATCTCGCTCGCTAGTTTCCCCACGTTTTCGCGTCCCAGCAATTGGTCGTACTGTGACTTTATCGTCCTGTAGCCGAACCAGAATTTCGGGTGATGAACCAACAATTTCAAAGCCGCCCATATCGAGGAAGTACATATACGGAGACGGATTAATGGTTCTCAAAGCCCGATATAAATCGATCGGTCTGCCAGTGTACTGTGTTGACAAGCGCTGCGACAAAACCACTTGCATGATATCGCCCTCGCGAATGTAGTCGCGACAACGTTGCACTGCGGATTCAAAGTCTGGCTGTGAAAAGTGTAATTGATAATCACTTTCATCGATTACTTGAGCGCTCGGTTGCAATACCGGCGCAGTAAAACTTGAACTAAGGCCAGCAACGCAAGCATCTAAATGAGTCTGCGCTTTTTGGTAAGCCAATTCATCTTCTAACTCGGCCAAGGTCACCATAAATATGCGGCCTGATAGATTATCAAACACCAAAATATCTTTGGAGACCATGAGCATCACATCAGGTGTGCCTATATCATCGCGATTGTTATCGAACGCTAACCGCGGTTCGATATAGCCCACTATTTCATAGCCGAAATAGCCCACCAGACCACCGATCATTTCCGGTAAGCCTGAATATTTGGCCACTTTGTACTGTGCCTGTAATTCACGAACCTTTTCCAGTGGTTGGTCTACTCGCGAGGTATCGATTATTTCGCCGTCGTGTTCCACCGTCATCTCATGACCAAAGAAACGATATATTCGGCTACAGGGAAGACCGATAATTGAATAGCGACCCCATTGATCGCCACCTTGAACCGACTCAAACAAATAGGTGTATGGCTTAGCCGCTAGTTTCAGATAAGTACTAACAGGTGTGTCTAAATCGGCGAGAGTTTCACGTACCACAGGCACGTGAGTAAAACCCTGTTGTTTTAAGGCAGCTGCAAAAGATTTAAATTCGGATTCTGATGAAAAAGACATGGCAATAATTACTCTAATTTAGTGCAGCCACACCGCCGTTTAGTGTTTTTTAGCGCTGCGTATGCAAATACAAATGATCTGTGTGGGCCATATTCGTAGAGAAATACCCACAGGAAAGCTCTAGCGTCGCCAGCTACGCCAACTCGAATCTGTGATTTGTATAAAGTAATTTTGCATAATAAAAATTGAGGTTCGTCCTCGTGTGCTAATGATTACGCGAGGATGGTTTCAGGTCAAGCTCTAATCGTTACCAAACGCCGTTTTAACGAATCGCATCAGCGATATTATCGCGCATTTCGCCAATCACTTTGGCATAGTCGTCTTGATTGAATATCGCCGAGCCCGCTACGAAGGTGTCGGCGCCCAATGCGGCCAAGTCACCAATATTATCGGCCTTAACACCGCCATCAACCTCCAAACGAATATCACGACCGCTGGCATCAATTATTTTGCGTGCTTCGACAATTTTATCCTTAATATAGGGAATGAAAGATTGACCACCGAAGCCGGGGTTAACCGACATTAACAATATCATGTCAACCTTATCGATCGCCCATTCTAACACTGTTAATGGGGTTGCCGGATTAAACACTAGGCCTGCCTGACACCCTTCTGCTTGAATCAATTGCAAACTACGATCAACATGCTTACTCGCTTCAGGGTGAAAGGTAATGGTGGTCGCGCCAGCTTGTGCGAAGTCAGGGATAATTCGATCAACCGGCTCTACCATTAGGTGCACATCAATCGGTGCAGTAACGCCGTGACTACGCAATGCCTGACAGACCATTGGGCCGATTGTCAGGTTGGGAACATAGTGGTTGTCCATCACATCGAAATGCACCCAATCGGCACCTGCCGCGATAACATTATCAACCTCTTCCCCTAACTTAGCGAAGTTAGCGGATAGAATGGACGGGGCAATTACGTAGTCTGTGGTCATTTATTTAGGCCGTTGTAAGCTTAAAACTAGGGATACTGTAAAAACGTGATTATAACGAAACTGGCTTAAACCGCTATACAAAACAACTATGTTTAAACACCAGAATATCAACAAACTCCGCTTACCAATAATCTATTCAAAAACGTTGTCTACACACCATTAACGCGCTCGACCGTTGGGAAGGCGCAATGAATAAACGCCGGAAGATTCTATTATTCATGATAGAACCCACCTTCGGGGGGAGCTCCAAACAATCGCATCGCGGCTTGCATTTCATCCTTGGGAAAATTTTCGATGGACAAGGCATGTGATTCGACGGCATCCCATTTTTCAATAACAACGAAGCGATCACCATCTTGGCTACGAAGAACCTGGCATGAGGCGCAACCCGCGGACGAGGAAATATACGGGACTAGAGATTTAAGAAATGCAAACAATTCATCGGCGGCCCCTTCGGCGGCTTGAAATTGATTTATTCGCGTTATGCTCATAATTAACCTTCTGGTGATATACCTTAGGCTTTATTGAAACATACTCCGCAAAATTTCGATATGGTCAAATCTGGTCGCGGTCTGGTTAAACACAACTGGCTAAATAGACCTCATTCGCCGAATTCTGTTACCGCATATTCGCTAACAGCCCTAAGCTTAACCGTTCTATTGAAGTAATAGAAACATCGAGCCATTGCCTCGCACAATATTGAGCATCAGTACTTCCTTGCCTTCAATTGCTTTTCGCAAAGACTCAATATTATTAACCGATTTCCTATTCGCCGACACAATCACATCATTTGCGCGAACACCGTGATCCCACGCAACGCTTCCCTGTTGTACTCGACTGACCACCACGCCATCTTCGGCATTGGTACTCACCTGACGAGTATCTCCTTCTTTAAATATTGCCCCTTCTAATTGGTGGTGAATCATATTGCCTTTTCTAGACACTCGTGTCGACGATTCTAATATTGGCTGTAGTTCAACTTTGCCACCCTCTCGTACCACCGTCATACTCAAGGTATCACCAGCAAATTGCTGGCCAATAATCGCACGCAAATCATTACTTCGTGAAATTTTCTGAGTACCAGCCTCAAGTACAACATCGCCTATTTCCAAGCCCGCCTGTTCTGCGCTAGAGCCTTCGATCACATTACTGATCACGGCGCCACCCGCCTGTTGTATGTCGAATGCACGTGCTAGATCCGGCGTTAAATCTTGAACTTGCACGGCCAGAAACCCTCGTTGAGGCGCCCCATATTTGACTAAATGCGTTTTCACTCGCAACGCTCTATTTATTGGGGTTGAGAAACCTATTCGCAGATTACCCGCTGTTTGTGCTGACTTAGCAATATTTAAACCAACCATTTCGCCGTTTAAGTTAACCAATACACCTGGCCCAACAGCCGCATCACTGCGAATAAAATTTTGATGTGCTTGCAAACTATTACTGCGTGCTAAGGCGCTAATAACTCCGGTTACCAAGGTGTTCTCTTCACCAAGAGGGTCACCAATCGACACCACAAAATCACCAACCTTCAACGAGTTTGAATCGGCTACGTCAATCGCGGTTAATCCAACCACATTGACCTTAATCAGAGCAACGTCTGAGGCTGGGTCGGTACCCAGAACTTCACCAACCACTTCGCGACCATCATTGAGCGTGACTTTTATCTTGCTATTGCCACGCACTGAGTGCTCATTGCTTAGAATCAAACCCTGTAAACCATCGACCACCACCCCAGTAGCAAACACTTCTCGCGAGCGACTACTTGAAGGGCGACGTTGATCAAAAAAGCGTCGAAAGAACGGATCGTCAAACGGGTCTCTGCGTGCTTGAATAGGCGTGGTGATCGAAATTCTGACCAATGACGCTTGTACGCGTTCAATCACCGGCGCAAGCGATGGTAAACGCTGATCATCAACCGCAACAGGCAAGGTGGCCTTGGCTACTTGCGACACCAGCGTCGCTAAAATCGCGTTGACAATCAACGCTGAAATTAATAATTTCATATGGTTCAAATCTCTAACTCTCTTACACTCGTGCTTCTTAACAATGCTGTTTCTCAAAGACGAGCTTATTTAATATTACTAACCCCGTGTGGCACATGCCCAGTGGGCACATGTTGACGCGCAGATTCACAGTGACCTTGTTGATCATCGAAATAAATATCTGCCCCAAACGTACGTAAAAACTCACCCTTCGGTAAGCCCCCCAAAAATACCGCTTCATCAATGCGAATGTCCCAAGCACGCAAGGTGCGTATCACACGTTCGTGCGCTGGAGCAGACCGAGCGGTGATGATCGCCGTTCTAATCGGTGACTCTCCAACAGGAAATTCCGACTGTATTCGGTGTAAGGCCGACAACATATTTCTGAACGGCCCACCCGGTAACGGCCGCTTAGCCGCTTTGACTTCGTGTTTAGCAAACTCTATCAGACCCTTTTGCTGATATACCAATTCGGCTTCATCTGAAAACACCACCGCATCTCCGTCAAACGCGATACTAAGTTTGTCTTTGCCGGTGGCCGAGTTCTTCGTGTTTGAGGTCAACATGGTGGCCGCCGCAAAACCAGCACCTAAAGTGCTGGCAACGTCGTCGGGGTCGGTTGACAAAAACACGTCGGCGCCAAACGGCTCAACGTATTTAAACGGGCTGCTTCCATTGGTAAAGGCGGCACGGGTGATCGGCAAGCCGTGTTCTTGAATCGAGTTAAACACTCTTAAACTTGTGTCGGCGCTATTGCGAGACAGTAGTATCACTTCAACTCGCTCACGCGCTTGTCCAAGGCCATTTAGGTGCAGCAATTTCTGAACCAACGGGAAGGCCGTGCCGGGTTTTAAAATGAGGTGTTCTCGTTCGAGTTGGTAACGACAATAGGCCTCAACACCTTCTTTTTCAAAGATGCGATGACTCTCTTCGAGATCAAAAAGAGCGCGCGACGAGATCGCGATCACCATTTTCTTCTTGTCACTCATGAGACAATTAAAAGACTTACATTACCCAACATTTTGCCAGTTTAGCAATAAACCGTGAAAGCTTGAAAAAGCTAACAAACTATTTAGTTTTTGGTAGTAAATAGAAAAAAACCTTAAAACTCATTGAAAGGTGTTTTCAGGGTGATAGGCGTGTTGAGTCTTACAAAACTCAATGACTTGTTGCTGGTCTTCTTCAAAAGTAGCCAACGGTTTTCGCGCAGGCATTATGGTAAAGGTCTTATCCGCAAAGTTAGGCCCCGCTACCACAATCGGCACATTGGCTTTTCTCGCCAGGTGGTAGTAACCGCTTTTAAGAGTCGACTTATACCCACGAGTGCCTTCGGGTGTAATCAGTAAACGCAATTGATCGGCTGCATCTAATTTCTCGGCAATCGAGTCTACGAAGTTGGTGCGCTTACGCCGATTTACCGGTAATACGCCAAGAAAGGCGCAGACATAGTTGATTGGCCAGATAAAGAAAACATCCTTGGCGAAAATTTTCACATGCAAATTCAGCGCTTGAATCGCCAGCCAACCGTATAGAAAATCCCAATTACTGGTGTGTGGCACACCGACGAAAATATATTTCTTTTCTTCAGGAGGCTCACCAATGATGCGCCAACCCAACAACTTAAACAAAATGTACTGGCAGATCTTTTGTTTCATTGATGAATCCCAAACGAGCTCATAGAACGTAACTGACGTTCATAATAAAGCAAATTTAACGATGACACCGAGATATCACCAAATAGCGCCACAGTATGATTGTTTTTTGGCCCCTTCAACCCGCTAAAACAAACCCAGTTGGGGGTCATCTGTCACCCTATTTGAATCTTGCGAAACCACCTCTTGATCGATCAGTTGTAAGTTTGCTAAGGTAATTCCAATTAGGCGAATTGGCCGTTTGCCGACCTCAGTCTTGCGTAATAATTCAGGCAAAATGCCACTAATGCCTTCTTTCGAGACAACACCAAGTGGCTCGGTTTTGCTACGCGTATTTAATTGAAAATCGGAATATTTCACTTTTAGAGTAACGGTTCTAGCGCGTAACTGTTTCGATTCAAGAATGACCTCCAAACGCTCGGCAATGCCTAAAAGGGTTTGCCAAATAGAGGCTTTATTAGTCACGTTCCCTTCGAACGTTGTCTCTTTACCAATCGACTTTCGCACCCGATTAGACCTAACCGGTCGTTCGTCAATGCCACGTGCTACTCGATGATAATACGCTCCGGATTGACCAAATTCGGTTTGTAATTCGACCTCGCTCAAACGCTTTAAGTCAGCACCCGTGTAGATTCCTAAGCGGTGCATTTTCTTTTCGGTGACTTTGCCAACACCAAAGAATTTTCGTATTTCTAATTGTTCGACAAACGCTTCGGCCGCTTCAGGGCGAATAACGTAAAGCCCGTCGGGCTTATCCATATCAGACGCAATCTTCGCTAAAAATTTATTAAACGATACGCCCGCCGACGCGGTTAAGTTAAGCTCTTCAAGAATTTGCTGTTTGATCATTTTCGCGACCTCTGTTGCCGAGCCAACCTCCTTGGCACACTCAGTGACATCGAGAAACGCTTCGTCTAAAGACAGGGGCTCTATCATCTCCGTAAAACGCTTGAACACCCTATGTATACCCGCCGACGCCTCACGATAAGCATCAAATCGGTGTGGCACAAAGATAGCATCTTTACACAGCTTCGCTGCTTGCGCACAAGGCATGGCCGAATGCACACCGAATACCCGCGCTTCATAACTGCACGCCGCAACCACACCTCGGCTTTCAGGTTTGCCGCCCACAATCACCGGTTGACCACGCAGCTCTGGAAAATCTCGCTGCTCAACCGAGGCAAAAAACGCGTCCATATCAATGTGCAGTATCTTTCTCACGTCAACACGAACAATAAGACTTAAACTAAGTGAGTTGCCAGTTTATTACCGGCTTTTTCTTGGCGGCCAAATAGTCATTTGCCTTAGAGAAATGACGACAACCAAAAAAGCCTCTGTGCGCCGACAACGGCGAAGGGTGCGGGGCCATCAATACCAAATGTTTATCACGGTCAATCGAACCGCCTTTCTTTTGCGCATAAGACCCCCACAACATAAACACCACATTGTCACACTGCGTATTAATCACGTCGATGACTTTATCGGTAAAACGCTCCCAACCCTTGCCTTGATGACTGCCCGCGTTCGCCCGCTCAACACTCATCACCGAATTTAATAACAACACCCCTTGGTTTGCCCAATCAACCAAATGACCGTGAGGCGGTATTTGGCAACCCAAATCCGTTTCCAATTCTTTATACATATTACGAAGCGACGGCGGTGTTTTAACCCCTGGCATCACGCTAAAGCTAAGCCCATGCGCCTGATTCGGGCCATGATAAGGGTCTTGCCCAAGAATCACCACACGCACCGAATCAAGCAGCGTTGTGTTTAGAGCAGCAAACATGTTTTTACCTTCAGGGTAGATTACTTTGCCCTGCGCTTTTTCATTGCGCAGAAACGCCGACAGGGACTGCATATAATCCTGTTCAAACTCGGGTTGAAGGTGCTCAAGCCACTGAGCGTGTAATTCCACGGTTTTGTTATTCATTACTTTTTATTCTACTAGGAGTGAAGACGGTGATGTTTTTGAAATAAGCGATTTTCCCTGTTTGAAGCTATTCTAATAACACTGATTACTAGGTTCGAAAAGCAAGCCTTAGCACACAGGCATTGTGAAACCCTGTTTGTTGACATTTAACCGACCCTGTTCAATACTGAAAGTATACATTTGTCGACTTGTTAATAGGAAACCTATTTTTTTATTTGTGAGTCGAAATTAGCCAAGAATTTCAATACTTTAGCTAAGAAAAAGCAAGGATAAGAGAGGGGCGATGGTCTCCTTTACGCCCTAGAAAATATAAGTAAAAACCATAAAAAATCAATGAAATCAAACGCATACGATTCATTTAGTGTGATTTCTGACGATTGTGAAAATAGGTTTCCAATTAAAACCCGCTGTTATATTTATTTTAGATCGAGGTAAGAATGAAAACATATATCGTAACGTTCAGC
>CAYQVT010000035.1:0-22772 GCA_964420885.1 uncultured Gammaproteobacteria bacterium | reverse complement strand
TGCAATAGGATTATCGCAGGTTGCCGTTGGTACTGAACCTCCAGATTTAGCCGTCGTTAAGGCGCTTTGCTGATCAGCATTACACCAAACCGAAACGTATTTGTTGTAACTGTTTTGACCAATTCCCGACCGTGGGAATGCTAAGTATCGCACTTGAATACCCGCATTGTTCAAGTCCGTAACCTCATTGTGTAATTTTCGGCAATAACCGCAATCGATATCGGTAAATACCGTGATATGACGCTTAGCATCTTTGGGCCCAAATACAATCATCTTGCTAGTTGACACGTCTTCGATAACCTTTGCCACGCGCTCTGCTTGTGCAACGTCTCCCAAATTCACCAAATCTTTGGTATTTAGCAGCTCCCCTATTAGCACATGATCGCCGGATACATACACGTAGGCGAAATTGCCCTGAAATTCCATGCGGTAAACGTTTTCAGCCGGCGTTGAAACAATTTCAGCATCTTTAGCAGGTGGAATCATTTTAGTAAGTTCGGCGCGGACCCGTTCAATATCTTCGACTGTCGAAGCCGCGTATGAAGTCGTAGCTGAGACACCTAGTACGGCGGTCAGAGTAAGCAGTAATGCTTTTAATGTTTTAGTCATGGTTTTCCCTAGAATGTTGGGTGTAAAAATAATTTTGATGATAAATAAAATAGAGCTTTCTAGTCTCTAAAGTTGTTAAATTGAAGAGGGATACCGACATCGGCATCACGTAAAAACGCCATAACTTTTTGTAAATCATCGCGTTTCTTAGCTGTGACACGAAGCTGATCACCTTGAATCGCAGTCTGTACCTTCAGTTTCATATCTTTTATTTGCTTAACAAGCTTACGTCCCAAATCAGAGTCGATACCTTCTTTCAAATCAATAATTTGTCTAGCCTTGCCGCCACCGACTTCTTCGATCTCACGATAGTGGAGACAGCTTAAATCTAAGCCTCTTTTCGCCAGCTTCTCACACAGCACATCGCCTGCTTGCCGTACCTGAAAATCATTGTCCGCAAACACCGTTAAGGTGATTGACGATAATTCCACTCTTGCATCTGTGCCTTTAAAATCGAAACGTGTACTTAGCTCTTTATTGGCTTGATGCAGGCCATTAGTCAATTCAGGTTTATCTATTTCAGATACAATATCAAACGATGGCATAATAATGATTAATTTCGTGGTTTACTATCTTCAGTGGTAGTTTACAATCTATTTTAGGGAAACGCTCATGTGAAGATATAAATCTTAGTATAGCATTCGTCTCTAAGGTATCGCCGTTTTACTTAACGTTCCAAGTAGATATAGGCCATTAGACCAAGTTATAGGCCTCATCCTTACAAAAATCACATGTTGCCAAGATCACTAGCTTTATTAATATTTATTTTGTTGACGATTGGCGGTAACAGCTCGGTGATGGCCGCCATTTACGTGTATGAGGCGCCAAATGGCAATAAGATAATCACCGACAGTAGAATAAGAAAACCTGGTTACAAACTTAAGAAAAGCTATTCTAGTAAACCCTATAGATCCGGCGGTAACGATTTACCGTATCACTCTAAGACAATCAAATCTCAGTACGATGCGCTGATCGTTAATACCGCTCTAAAATACGACTTGGAACCGAGTTTTATAAAAGCGGTAATTCACGTTGAATCTGCATTCGACAGGTATGCCTTGTCTCACGCTGGGGCTATGGGCCTAATGCAACTAATGCCCGCAACTGCATCGAATTACCAGCTAAAACGAGACCACTTTAATCCGAACTTAAATATCGAAGCCGGAGTACAACATATCAAGGATTTAATGCAGCGCTATGGAAACAATAAACGCCTATCCTTGGCAGCATACAACGCCGGAGCAGGTGCGGTAACTAAATATAATGGGGTACCGCCCTATGACGAAACCGAAAAATATATCAGGAAGGTTATGAAGCTTTACAAACTTTACAAAAAGGAAATTTAGTTCAACTTACTTCATCTTCAGAATCGAGTCGTGCCGCTATCATTATTTGCTTCATGGTAAAAACAGATTCATAAAACCCAGTCATAGACGCTCTAGCAACGATAGAGTGGCCGATATTAAGGCACACAAGTTCTGGTATTTTCGCAACTGCAGAAACATTTTGATAGTGCAGCCCGTGACCAGCATTAACTTGAATCCCGAGCTTATGTGCAAGAGTCGCACCTTGCTGAACACGATCTAATTCCTGCTCACGGTGCTGTTCGCCGCAATCGGCATATGCGCCAGTATGCAGTTCGACTATTTCCACCCCTAACTCTTTACTAGCGTGTATTTGTTCATCATCAGGATCAATAAACAGTGATACTTTGATACTATGTTCTTGTAGGTTTCCGATAAAATCACCGAGTTCAGCCATATTTTTAACCACATTCAAACCGCCCTCAGTGGTTAATTCAGCGCGCTTTTCAGGAACAATGCAACATTCATAGGGCTTAACCGTTTGGGCAATTTTGAGCATCTCAGCGGTCGCCGCTATCTCCAAATTAATCGGTAATGCGACATTGCCACGAATACTATACACATCGTGGTCTTGAATATGGCGACGGTCTTCTCGCAAATGTACTGTAATGCCATCAGCGCCAGCTTTCCGAGCAATATCCGCGGCCTGCATAGGATCAGGGTAAGTTGTGCCGCGAGCCTGTCTTAGTGTCGCAATATGGTCGACGTTAACTCCCAATTGTATCGTCTGGTGTTCGCTCATTTTAGTTGTCAGTTCAATTTCAAGAATAAGTCTGTAGCAATGGACAAAAGATTAGATCAATTTACGATTTTTTAACACGATCGATCAGCGGTTTTTGGGGTAAAAAAGCTCTCGGCTAACAATAGGCTTACGACCCAAGGTTTGCGTCAATATATCACGCATTAACCTCTTCCCCTGAGAGACTTCTTCATTAGTCAACTTCGCGCTGCTTTGTATATTGAGAGATTTAATGACTCGCCCACCGAATGCCATAGGTTGAGGGCCGCTCAAAGGTATGAAACCGTGGCTCGCTCGATAACGATAATAGCCTTGGTCTTCGATTGGCGTTTTCCCGTCTGCTTCGTAGTCGAAGTTAATTTGGTAACCGGTTTCTTTCATTATCATTTGTTCGAATCTTCTCAGTATTAGCGGCAAGCTCTCTTCATCGCCGGCTTCAGGCAGCGCCATAATAGTTGAGTGGTAACGATCAAAAAGCACCGCATGAGGATCATGTCTATGCAATAGATTAACGATGAGTTCATTGCAATAAAAGGCACAAACCAAGGCGTCACCATGCAACTCATGATCAACAAGATTAAAATCAGTTTGATCAATTTCAGCAGAAGTAAGAATGGGTACCTCGCCCTTCCCTGTCCAGCTGATTAACAGCGGCTGAAAAGGTAATAAAGCACCTTTTAGCTTCGATTTGATACGTCGAGCACCCTTTGCCATTAACGCCAAGCGCCCATATTCGCGAGTGAAAACCTCAACAATCCAGGAGGTTTCACTATATGGCCGATTAATCAGAACATAAGCCTGCTGATGGTGCACTCTCATTAAACCCGCCTAGCAACTAGATTTATTTGAGGTCTTCATCGTAGCCGAGACTATATAAATCACGGGCATTATCCGACCAGCCCGACCGCACCTTCACAAAAAGTTCTAGGAACACTTTTTTTTCCAACAGCGCTTCACAGTTCTTACGTGCATAGGTACCAATGTTCTTGAGCGACTCCCCTTTTTTGCCAATTACCATGGCCTTGTGAGAGTCCTTTTCTACCCAAATATCGGCGCCGATCTGCGCCTTATTATCCTGAACTTGAAACTCAGTCACTTCCACCGCGGTTGCATAGGGCAATTCATCGCCCAAACGCCGAAACAATTGTTCCCGTACCAATTCAGAAACCAAGAACCGAAAACTCCGATCTGTGATCTGGTCTTCATCAAACCCGGCTTGTTCGTCAGGCAAATAAGATGTAAGCACGTCGACTAACCGGTCTACGTTATCGACCCCAGACTTGCCTAAAGCGCATATGGGGACAATGTCAGCAAAATCAAACAGCTCGGTCGATTCTGATATCAGAGGCAGCACATCATTAACCGATTTAAGTTTGTCCAGCTTATTGATCACCAGGATCACAGGTATGTTTACATCTTTGAGTGCGTATAAGACGTGTCTATCTCCGTCTGTCCAGCCCGTAGCGGTGATCATAAAACAAACAGCGTCAACCCCATCAATGCTAGAAATTGCGGTTTTATTGATCACTCGGTTGATTGTTTTACGGTTGGATTTTTTTTGTACCGAATGAATGCCAGGAGTGTCAACAAACACGATCTGTTTATTATCTTCAGTGTGAATTCCAAGAATTCGATGCCTAGTTGTCTGTGGGCGGTGTGAGGTGATGCTAATTTTTTGCCCAATAATTCGATTCATTAGGGTCGATTTGCCCGCATTTGGTTTACCAATAATCGTGACAAAACCAAATTTATAGTCCTTGCTCATTGTACTTTTCTCAATTTATTGAAACTCGATTCAAGAAATTGGCTAAGCACCTTCTCAGCCGCCGCTTGCTCAGCGCTTCTTCGAGCGCGTGCTGTGGCACGGCTGCTAATGTCCAATGTGATGAGCGAACACTCGATCGTAAATTGTTGTTCGTGTTGTTCGCCAAGTGTTTCGACAATTTCGTAATTCGGTAAATCATAGCCTTGCTTCTGCATCGCTTCTTGCAGTTTGCTTTTAGCATCTTTAAATGTTGATTGTATCGAGATACCTTCGAATTGGTCCTTGAAGTTGCTATAAATAAATTGGCTTGCAACCTCGAAACCAGCATCCAAGTATAAGGCACCGATGATACTTTCTATTGTGTCGGCCAAGATCGAATCGCGATTAAAACCACCGCTTTTTAACTCACCTTCACCTAAAATTAGATAGTTACTCATATTCAGCTGGCGTGCTACTTGAGCTAGAGTTTCTTTGCGTACCAAGCTTGAACGCATGCGACTAAGTTTTCCTTCTGCCAATTTCGGGTAATGTTTGTAAAGCCAGTCTGCGACCACAAAGCCTAAAATACTGTCGCCCAAAAATTCCAGTCGTTCGTAATTGTTAGACCCTTTGCTCCGATGTGTCAAAGCAAGCCTAAGTATTGAAACGTCAGCAAACTCATGATCGAGCTTACGCATCAACCCAACTAATTTATCCAAGTTTTTTATTCACATAACAATACATAAACCAATTTACCTATTTACTTGTTGTACATTTGCCAGAGAAATTACATTCCACCTTAGGGCTAAAGGAAGCGAGAATACTTATGTTGCCGAACAAGGGCACTTGTCGATCATAGTTGACCTGCACGGTCAGCAATTTTCGACTTCGTTTAACGACCAAATCTTCTTTAAAATTCAGAAGCTTATGACTTCCATCAAGGTAAAGTTGCTTATTCATTGCCGAAATAATTTGAGAGCGACCGACTGATCTTAAGTTAGCTCCCTCTACACTTAACTCCATAGCATTAACAACATTACTATTAGAACTATAAATTGGCACCAATTGCATGCCTACATAGCTAAAAAAGGAAAGCACGCTAAGCGTAAACATCAGGCTCCAGAAGGTCCAACCACCCTGGCGCTTAATGTTCGATAATGGTTTAGAATAATAATGTACAGATTGAGTATTCATTTTCTCCTCCGAGGTCTGGTGGGTATACATCACAATAGCATCAAGATAATGCAAGCGCCTAATGGACTAGTGCCGTCACTTCACGAGCCTTAATATTAGCACCAATGCGCTTGATGTCCGGCCAATTACTATCGGCAGTGCCAAAACTCATCCAAACAAAGAACGCTTCACCAACAATATTATGATCTGGCACGAAGGTAAAACTACGGCTACGGCTATCAGCACTATTATCTCGATTATCTCCCATCATAAAATAATGTCCTTCGGGTACCCGCCAAGTTCCGGAGTTTGCATTACGTGACGAACGTTTACTCAATAGAGTTGAGAACGCTACGGCGGTACCTTTGTTATCCCCAGTCTTAATGGTCTGTTCAAAACGATATTGAGAAAAGGACTCCCCTTGTTCGATATAGTCATCCATCACGCTCGAGCTTATTTTCTCTCCATTAACGTACAAGGTTTGGTTTCGATAACTAATCAAGTCACCCGGCAACCCGATTAATCGCTTAATATAGTTTTGACTCGGGTCTGGTGGAAACCTAAACACCACGACGTCGCCGCGCTCTGGCTCATTGATCGATACTATCTTAGTGTGAGTAATAGGTAGTCTGAGACCATATTGATATTTATTGACTAAAATAAAGTCGCCAATTTCTAAGGTTGGCAACATTGAACCTGAAGGGATACGAAATGGCTCTGCGACGAAACCTCGTAACAAAAACACTAATAATAGTACGGGAAAAAACGAGCGAGCGTAATCTAAGTACCAAGGCTCAGGGTCTCGCTTCGAAAGCTCAGAAAACGTGAACCGGCAAACCAAAAGGACTGCTGCGCAGAGGCAGACCAACGAAAACAAAATTATTTCAAACATCGCTAATCACCGGTGGTCTTGAGTACAGCCAAGAACGCTTCTTGCGGTATTTCAACCGAACCTATTTGCTTCATGCGTTTTTTACCTTCTTTTTGTTTTTCTAATAGTTTACGTTTGCGCGATAAATCACCGCCATAACATTTTGCCGTTACATTTTTACGTAATGCTTTAACCGTTTCGCGAGAAATGATTTTCGAACCAATAGCGGCTTGGATGGCAACGTCGAACATTTGCCTAGGTATAAGTTCACGCATACGCTTAACAAGTTCTCGACCACGATAAATTGATTGTTCTCGATGAACCAGTATTGCCAAGGGATCCACCGGTTCGCCATTTATTAAGACATCTACCTTAACCATATCAGTCGCACGATATTCCTTCACAGAGTAATCAAGCGATGCGTAGCCTCTACTGACCGATTTCAATCGGTCAAAAAAATCCATGACAACTTCATTTAGAGGTAGCTCAAAGTGCAACATTACTTGCCGACCGAGGTACTGAATATTTTTCTGGATACCCCGTTTCTCCATGCACAAGGTCATTACCGCACCGATATACTCTTCGGGCATCAACATATTTGCGTCGATTATCGGTTCTCTAATCTCTTCTATTCTAGACAAATCAGGTAACGCCGAAGGATTGTCCACTTCGATGACCTCACCATCTTTCAACTCCACCTTATACACTACAGTTGGAGCCGTAGTAATTAGATCAATATCGTATTCACGCTCCAGGCGTTCCTGAATGATTTCCATGTGAAGCATGCCCAAAAATCCACAACGAAATCCTAGGCCAAGGGCATCAGATGTTTCGGGATCATAGACTAGAGATGCGTCATTCAATCGTAATTTGCCTAAGGCATCTCTAAACGAATCATAATCAGCCGAATTTATCGGATAAAGACCCGCGAATACTCGGGGTTGAACTTCTTGAAAACCATCAAGAGGCACATCTACGCCGTATTTAGCAGACGTTATAGTATCGCCAACTTTTGCACCTGATATATCTTTCACGCCCGAGATCAGATAGCCGACCTCACCAACATTAAGCTGATTTTTCGGCAAACGCTTAGGTGTGAATACGCCTAAATCTTCAACTCCGTATTCAATACCACTGGACATCATTTTAATGCGGTCGCGTTTTCTTATAGTGCCTGAGACAACGCGAATTAAAGACACGGTACCTAAGTAATTATCAAACCAAGAGTCCATAATCAAGGCCGACAATGGCGCATCGCCGTCGCCTTCAGGAGCTGGCAAATCACTCACAATCTGCTCCAGCAAATCTTCGACACCTAGCCCGCTTTTAGCGCTGACATGCAGGGCTCCCGAGCAATCAATTCCAACAACGTCTTCTATCTCTTCGCTAACGCGATCGACATCCGCGGCGGGAAGATCAATTTTGTTTAGGACAGGTAGGACCTCTAGTCCGAGATCGACCGCAGTATAACAGTTTGCCACCGTTTGGGCCTCGACTCCCTGAGAGGCATCAACCACAAGTAGAGCACCCTCACAGGCCGTTAAAGAGCGAGATACTTCATATGAAAAATCCACGTGTCCCGGGGTATCGATCATATTGAGTTGATAGGTTTCTCCATCTTGCGCTGTATAGTTCAAGGCAACACTTTGCGCCTTGATCGTAATGCCTCGTTCACGCTCTATATCCATTGAATCTAGGACTTGCTCTTCCATCTCTCGGTCACTTAAGCCGCCACACACATGAATGAAACGATCTGCCAAGGTCGACTTGCCATGGTCTATGTGTGCAATTATGGAAAAATTACGTAATTTAGTAATATCGTGAGACATGATGCCCTTTAAAATTTAAATCGCCCAATGACTATGTCGGTCATTAAACCTGATAATTGGTAAGCGGCTGACCACCTACGACGCGGCATTTTAACAAACACTTGAGCCAATGCCTAAGTTATTCTGACGATGTTTTAAGCGAAATCTACGGTGCTAAGCTATACTCCTTAAACCATTATTTCCGTTACTGCACTTTCAATCACTATGACTACCCAATACTCGGACGTATTAATCATTGGAGGTGGGGCGGCCGGCCTTAGTTTGGCGCTCCGGCTTTCCCAAGACAATGTCGCAATTACATTGCTTAGTAAATGCGAATTAACCGAAGGCTCAAGCTTATACGCTCAGGGTGGAATTGCCGCGGTACTCGACGGTGATGACGATTTTGAATCGCATATTAATGACACGCACACCGCGGGGGCGGATCTGTGCAAGGAAGCTGCGGTAAAAAAAGTTGTCGAGGGTGCTCCAGAATCGATCAATTGGTTAATCGACAAGGGTGTGGAATTTACTCTCGTAGACGGTGCAGAATATGATGGCGACGATGGCAATAACAAGGAATATCACTTAACTAGAGAAGGCGGTCATTCGCACCGCCGAGTCATTCACGCAAAAGACGCCACCGGTCGTGAAGTCGAGACAACGCTTGAACAACATGTTAGGGCCTTGCCAAACGTCACTATCTTTGAAGATCATATCGCAATCGACCTTATAACATCGCAAAAGCTTCTAGGGCATTCAGGCTCTCGATGTTTTGGCGCCTACGCTTTGGACGTAAAAAATAATCAAGTTAAAACGTTTGGTGCTCGTTCAGTGGTGCTTTCTACTGGGGGAGCGTCTAAAGCGTATTTGTATACCACTAATCCAGACACATCAACCGGCGATGGCATCGCCATGGCCTGGCGTGCAGGATGCCGAATCGCCAATATGGAGTTCGTTCAATTCCACCCCACCTGCCTGTACCACCCCTATGCCAAGGGCTCACTTATTTCGGAAGCCGTTCGCGGTGAAGGTGGTTTATTACGACTACCAAATGGTGACCGATTCATGGACGATCATCATGAATTGGCAGAGCTAGCTCCCCGTGACATTGTTGCTCGCGCGATCGACTACGAGATGAAGAAAGGCGGTTTTGACTCGGTTTATTTGGACATCAGCCATAAAGGTAAAGAATTTATCTTAGACCATTTCCCTAATATTGCCGAAAGTTGCCAAAGTTATGGATATGACATGACAGCCCAGCCTATACCTGTCGTCCCCGCCGCTCACTATACCTGTGGTGGAATCATGACTGACTTACGTGGGCGCACGGACTTGAAACGCCTTTATGCCGTTGGGGAAAGCAGTTGCACTGGCTTACATGGCGCAAATCGATTGGCTAGTAACTCATTACTTGAATGCTTGGTAATAGCCGAATCCGCCGCCGAAGATATACGTGAACGACTTAGAAAAGAAGAGAGTGATCTACCAGCTTTACCACAGTGGGATGAAAGTCAGGTTTCAGACCCAGACGAACGAATTGTTGTGTCTCATAACTGGGACGAGCTTAGGCGTTTCATGTGGGATTATGTGGGTATTGTTCGTACTGACAAACGACTCGAACGCGCCCTTAATCGAATCAATTTATTACAGGAAGAAATCGTCGAATACTACGGAAACTTTCGAGTTAACAATGACTTAATTGAGTTACGGAATCTCGCCACCATTGCCGAGTTAACCATCGAGTGTGCTCTAACGCGTAAAGAAAGCCGGGGCTTGCATTTCACCTTGGATTACCCCGAGATAAAACACCATGCTAGCGACACTATATTGACCCCGAACAACTTTGTTGGCCACGCCCCCGTACCGGAATGGAATAATAGCTAATACCCATTAATGTTATAGTAATTTACTATTTATTTTCCTGATACCATAACTACGGACTATAAGACGTATATAATGCGGTGAAGCAATATAGAATAATATTCTGGTGAGAGCATGCAAGATCCGTTATCGAGGATAGACTTAAACTTATTGGTCGCATTTCAAGTACTGATTCAGGAAAAAAACGTGACTCGCGCGGCCGAGAGGCTCTTTGTAACGCAGCCGGCCATGAGCAAAACGTTGAACCGTCTACGAAATTTGCTCGACGATGAATTATTCGTCCGCGCTTCTCACGGATTAATGCCAACGCCAAAAACATTAGAGCTAGAAAAACCCGTCGCCGACATTCTGAATCAGCTAACTGAATTGATTGTTATTAATCAGGAATTCGACCCGGCGAATACTAGTGCGACGATTTCGCTAGCAACCCTTGGCACGTCGGCCAGTGTGGGCATGCCTGATTTCATTAATAAGCTACGCCAAAATGCGCCAAAGCTGATGCTAATCAGTCAAAATATTGATGACAAATGGGAAGACCGTTTACGTTCAGGCAATTTAGATTTCGCCATCGTTGCGAAAAACCAATTCAACGATGATTTCGTCACACATAAGTTAATGAACATCAAACCGATGTTGTACATGCGCAAAGAACATCCGCTGTCTTTAGTTGAACATGTAACCTTGGAACAACGCAGAAAATACCAACACATGGCCGTCTATTTTCCAAACTTTGAGACGACTCGTGAAGAAATGAAAAAATTGTTCGCATCATTTGGCATCTTATCGAACGTTCCATTCTTATCCACCAACTTACTTGTCTGTCTCGAGACTCTACGAAAAACGGATATGTTGATGATCGCGTCGGATCGTCTCATGGATTCAAGTTTAGTCAGTGATCACTTTGTGAGTCGGCCGCTAGAGGATCTAATTAACTTAAAAATTGACACCCTCTCTCTGGTCCAACACGTTCGAACCAAGAATTCCGCGTTACATCAATATTTGACTAAATTGATCGTGGAGAGTTTTGGAGAGTCTGAAACTGTTTAGTCGGACAGCACACCAGGATTAGCGCTTATGATTTCACCATATTTGGTGCATCGGATGTGACAACGTACCTGATATGGTCACAAACCAGAAAGGTGCTTGAGTTTGCTAATGATGCTATCGAGGCCTGCATCTTCGGGAGAATATCGCCCCATCAACCAATCCATGATGACAGGGTCTTGAACCTCGAGTAATCGCTGGAAATCCGACTTCTCGGAATGGCTAAGCGCAGGGTAATCACTTTGCAAAAACTGACCAAATAAAACATCCAACTCTCTGACACCGCGACGACAGCGCCAGACAAGTTGTTTTTCGTTAAGCATTCTTCAATAAAAACTCACAGTGAACGCTCTGCGATCATTTTCTTGATTTCGCCAATGGCCTTGCCTGGATTCAAGCCTTTAGGACAGGTATTGGTACAATTCATAATAGTGTGACAACGGTAAAGCTTAAACGGGTCTTCCAAGGCATCTAGGCGCTCACCCTTGGCTTCATCCCGGCTATCAGCCAACCAACGATAACTTTGCAACAGAATAGCGGGGCCTAGGTACTTGTCACTATTCCACCAATAGCTTGGACAGGATGTTGAACAACATGCACACAAAATACACTCGTATAAACCGTCAAGCTTCTCACGATCTTCTTTTGATTGCAGACGCTCAGCGGCAAGCGAAACTGGTGTCTTAGTCTTTAACCATGGTTCTACCGATGCGTATTGAGCATAGAAATGGGTCATATCAGGCACCAGGTCTTTTACCACCGACATATGCGGCAATGGGTAAACTGCGACGTCGCCTTTACACTCATCAACACCCTTGGTACACGCCAAAGTATTTGTACCGTCGATATTCATAGCGCATGATCCGCAAATGCCTTCACGGCACGAGCGACGAAATGTCAAGGTAGGGTCAATTTCATTCTTGATCTTTATCAATGCATCTAAAACCATTGGCCCACAAGCATCCATATCGATATCGTAGGTATCAGTATGTGGGTTTTGTTCATCGTCTGGAGACCAGCGATAAATCTTGAAGGAGCGAACATTAGTCGCCCCCTCAGGTGCTGGGTAATGCTTGCCTTTTTGAACTTTGGAATTCTTTGGTAAGGTAAATTCAGCCATTATTTAATCCTCTTCAACCGGTATCAGTTTAGTGCTTAATAGACGCGTGGTTTTGGTTTGATGTAGTCGATATCGTCGGTCATTGTATACGCATGGACTGGGCGAAAATCAATTGTAGTTTTGTGTTGTTCATCACACCATGTCAGCGTGTGCTTCATCCAATTTTCATCATCTCGATCAGGTAAGTCGTCTCGCGCGTGCGCGCCACGGCTTTCATCGCGATTAGCTGCAGAATTCATCGTTACCACCGCCTGGCTTAGTAAGTTCTGTAATTCCATGGTTTCAATTAAATCCGTATTCCAAATCAAGCCGCGATCAGTGGTCTTAACATCGGCAAACGTTTCGGCGATCACAGCCAGTTTTTCTACCCCTTGATCCATCACTTCACCAGTTCGAAATACAGCACAGTGAGCCTGCATAGTACGTTGCATTTCCAATCGAATTTCGGCGGTTGAACGAGAGCCTTCGGCGTATCGTAGCTTATCCAATCGCTCAAGGGTCGCTTGACCAGCATCAGCAGGAAGGCCTGGAATTGGTTCACTCGGATCTACCGTATCTTTGGCACGTAATGCCGCAGCTCGTCCAAATACAATTAAATCGAGCAATGAATTAGATCCTAATCGATTCGCACCATGAACCGACACACACGCCGCTTCTCCAATCGCCATTAAACCTGGCACCACGCTATCAGGATCACCATCTTTTAGGGTAAGCACCTCACCATGATAGTTGGTGGGAATGCCGCCCATGTTGTAGTGAACCGTGGGCAGCACAGGAATAGGTTCTTTGGTCACATCGACACCTGCGAATATTTTTGCAGATTCGGAAATACCAGGTAAACGCTCTTCTAATAACTCAGCGCCCAAGTGTTCGAGATGCAAATGAATGTGATCTTTTTCGGGGCCTACACCGCGGCCTTCATTGATTTCAATCGTCATCGAACGAGACACTACGTCTCGCGACGCTAAATCCTTGGCATTTGGAGCATAGCGCTCCATAAACCGCTCGCCATCAGAGTTTGTCAAATAACCGCCTTCACCACGAGCACCTTCGGTGATCAAACAGCCAGCACCGTAAATACCCGTTGGGTGAAATTGTACAAACTCCATATCTTGCAAGGGCAAACCCGCACGCAGCACCATGGCATTGCCATCACCAGTACAGGTGTGAGCTGAGGTTGCCGAAAAGTAAGATCGGCCATAGCCGCCGGTCGCCAATACGACTTGTTTAGCTCGATAGCGATGAATGATGCCAGTCGCCATATCAATCGCTATTACACCTCGACACTCACCGTCTTCCATGATCAGGTCAAGAGCAAAGAATTCAATAAAGAATTGCGCATCGTGCTTTAGCGCTTGTTGATAAAGAGTGTGCAAAATAGCGTGGCCAGTACGGTCGGCCGCAGCACAAGTTCGAAGTGCTTGACCTTCGCCATAGTGCGTTGTCATGCCACCAAAGGCTCTTTGGTAGATTTTACCATCTTCGGTACGCGAAAACGGCACGCCATAATGTTCAAGTTCGTACACTGCTGCAGGAGCGTTTCGACACATATATTCGATTGAGTCTTGATCGCCAAGCCAATCGGAACCTTTAACGGTATCGTACATGTGAAAACGCCAATCGTCTTCACCCATGTTTCCTAGTGCCGCACTCATACCACCTTGAGCAGCGACTGTGTGGCTGCGAGTTGGAAAAACCTTTGTCAGACAAGCGGTAGACAAACCCGCCGATGCCATACCAAAAGTCGCGCGTAAGCCAGCACCACCCGCGCCAACTACTACCACATCAAATGAGTGGTCTATGATTTGATAATCGCCTTTCACGAATTAGCCTCCTATCGAAACTTTTAATACTGCGATAACTGTCATTACGGCCAAAACTACCGCGGCAAATTTTGTGCCTAATAACAAAGTCAAATTGATCCATTTGGTTGGCACATAATCTTCGATCACAACTTGTAAACCTGTTTGTGCGTGAAATAACGCTGTCAATGTAAACAATAGGACGATAGTCGCATTAACCGGCGAACTTAGCCATTCTTGCGCTTGCGCGTGCGTACCACCCGCCAAGCCTAACACTGAAATGACGAACCACAACCCCATCGGAATGAGTGCGATTGCTGTCACGCGTTGCCACCACCAATGAGAAAAACCATGTTTTGCCGAACCTAGACCTGTTGCTTGTGATAATGGGCTGCGAAATTTCATTACGCGCCTCCTGCTATGGCAAAATAAACTGTAATGGTGGTGAGAATAGTCGCACTTGCTACAACCATATAGCCTGATTTGTACAAAGTCTCGATTTCATATCCGTGGCCAACATCCCAAAACAGATGTCGAATACCGTTGCACATGTGGTAATAAAAAGCGAATGCCCATGCCAACAAGAACAGTTTCGCGAACCAATGAGAAAAACAGGCCTGTAGTTGAGCGTAAGCCTCTGGACCAGCGGCGATGGTTGTTAACCAATACACTAATACCGGTGCACTAACCGCTAAAAATGAGCCCATAATTCGATGCGTGATTGACAAAACCATGGTTATCTGTGGTTTATAAACCGACAGATGCGGGGATAGGGGTCTCTCTTTTTGCATAATCAGAGTTACTCTTTTGAATTGTTGAGAATTCTTGTAGCTAACATCATATTTTTGACTGTCAGCCTGTTTTCAAGCTGCGTCGCATTTTACAGCATGTACCGCACGGTGCAATTAGAATATTAACGATACGTTGTTTGTCTATATCAATGCGCGATTTAGAATGAGGCTGTGTTTAACTCAAGGCCGGCAACAATTCGAGTCAAAAATCAACACACCGACCTTTAGACTCCCAATCACCATAACGTGTTGGCTCTAAACCTTTCGGGCCATTGATTTCCTTTTTACCTACCTTGGGGTCCGACGATTGCGTACTTTTGGTTTCGTCATTTGAAATAATTTCTTCAATCACCGGCTCTTTATCGACATTATTCGACATTTCTAATTCACTCATTACTTATTCTCTAATAGATCGATCCGGTAATTTACCAGGGTGTTTTTTGGGCCAGAGCCAAAAATATGGCACCACGCATATACATAGATGATTTTAGCGTAGCGTGGTGATAGCATGCAAACCCTAGGTAAATTATCTGCTATTTAAGCTCATGAACTCTAAACAAGAGATCCATTCCGCCAATACACTGAGTGTGTTGAAATTCAGCGGTGACGACGCCTCAAGCTTTCTTCAAGGCCAGTTGACTAACGATATTGACGCGTTACCGTCTGGCTGGCAATTCAGTGGTTACTGCAATCCTAAGGGACGTTTAATTGCCCTATTTCAGATATGGAAATATGGAGAAAATTTCTATGCAACGATTGACAGAAGCCTTGTTGAATCCACTCTAAAACGGCTAAAAATGTACGTGATGCGTAGCAAGGTGAATATTGAAGAGATAACCACGGCGGTGTGCGTCGGTGTGATCGAGGCATACACCAGTTATGAACGCTTTAGTATAAGCGTTGAGGGAACGGTTCACTCTCTTCATTTTGGTAAGCAAGCACTGCTAGTTGACATGGAAGGTTCAATCGAAACAAACGAATCCTGCAACTGGTTGCAAGCCTGTATTAGTGCGGGAGAGCCCGTTATTAACGCCGACAATGCTGAACTATTCGTTCCACAAATGGTCAACCTCGACCTAATCAATGGCGTCAACTTTAAAAAGGGGTGCTATACCGGTCAAGAAATAGTCGCTCGCATGCATTATTTGGGGAAACTCAAACAGCGAATGTATGTATGCCAACTGAAGGGGGACGCTCATTCCGGAGAAAAATTACTCGCGGCCGACAAAAACGCAGGAAACATTGTTATCGCATCAGACGATCTGGCGCTAGCGGTAGTTAGACGAGAGTTACTAGAAGAACCAATACAAACTGAATCAGGCGCACAGGTCACCCTCTTACCGAAACAGCCTTACCCTATTCCGGAATAACACTGCCTGAAATTCCCTTGATCAATAAAGGTGCGGGCTTATCAGAGAGTTAAAGATACGAGCTAAATAACCTATTCATAGCCTTCAGCCGAAAGTTTGGCAAGCTTGAATATTGCCAGTTCGCATTCCCTGTTGAAACCAATGAATTCTTTGCTGCGAACTTCCGTGAGTGAAATTTTCTCGCCGTGGTGCTCGGCCGGCTCGCCGCATAATTGTGTCGTCGCCCACCGCCTCGGCTGCATTAATGCCCTCTTGAATATCTCCCGGTTCTAAAATCGCACTGCGTTTCTCGGTGTGATTGATCCAAATTCCAGCAAAACAATCGGCTTGAAGCTCCATCTTGACCGACAAAGCATTAGCTTGAGCCTTCGAGGCCCGCGCTTGTTGCTGGCGAACATCTCTGGCGATGCCTACGATGTTTTGGATGTGATGACCCACTTCGTGAGCAATCACATACGCGAAGGCGAAATCACCCGCGGCTCCCATTTGCTTCAAGTCATTCAAAAAGCTCAAGTCGATATAAATCTGCGAATCACCTGGGCAATAAAAGGGACCCGACGCAGCAGATCCAAGTCCACACGCGGAATTAACCTGGTTTTCGTATAGCACCAGTTTTGGGGCTTTATAACGTTGCCCAGATTGCGCGAATACCGCGTTCCAGGTGTCCTCAGTTTCAGCCAGAATGGTCCTAACGAATTGTGCGGCTTCGTCATTACCGGTCGGCCTGGTGTTTCCACCGGGCTGAGTTTGCGTTTGCGGGTTCTGAGCGCCAACAAAAAGAGAAAGAATATTTTGCACGTCTTCGCCAAAAAACAAACCAGCGATGATCAAAATTATAGCCGCACCCCCACTTGCGCCACGCTTGGAACGAATCATAGAACGACCACGTCGGTCTTCTACATTACTACTTTGCCTACGCCCGCGCCATCGCATAATTGACCTCAACTAGTTCGCTATTTTTGATATTCTGTAATATCTACTGCTAATGAAAAGACGGCTAATAGATTGCCTATGATCAATACCTAGCGGTAATGCTTGAGTAAATTAATCAACGATTCCAAACCCTCGATCATATCTGTATTATTTTGCCTGGTCATTGTATCACGACAGCATGAGCTGATTTCGTCGTAACCGTACATCCCAGAGGAGCCGGCAAGCTTATGCAGGTCTTCGTAAACCTCGCTAAGCCTATGTCCGCTATCATCTCTTAGATCAGATCGATGCCTTTCTAAAAGATCGATTTTTTTATTCAAACTCGATTTATAAAGCTCTTTCAACGCTTTAATTTGTGGTGACTCAGACTGATTCATATTTTAGGATTAATAGCTTTACTATCTAATTCTTATATTCGATTAACTGGGTTTGCCTATGACTCGGTTTATGATTTCAATTACCTCTTCGATATCGACAGGCTTAATCAGATAATCAAAACACCCTAAAGCCTCTGCTTTTTCTCGATCAGCATCGACTGCTGAGGCACTCATGATAACCACAGGTGTGGGGTTATTAATTTGTTGCAACACTGCCAAAGTCTCATAGCCAGTCATCACCGGCATATGAATATCCATTAATACTAAATCAAAGTCTGCCTTTTCGAGTGCGTCCAATGCAAGAGCGCCATTCTGCACCGCAGTTACGTCAATACCCCTTTCAGACATCAACATAACCACTAGATCGGCAATATCCGCATCGTCTTCAGCCAAAAGAATTTTACTATCAAAGGCCAGCGAGGTTGGAGTATGCAGCTGAGTCGTTGTTGCTTCATGCAGCAACGGTGCAGGAATGCTAAACAATACGGTTGTTCCAGCGCCCAAAACTGATGATATTTCAAGTTGGCCACCCATCAATTCAATTATGCGCTCGGTAATTGTTAGCCCAAGCCCAGTGCCAGCTTTGCCAGTATCGGCTACTTGCCAAAATGGAAGGCGTATCTTTTCTAAATCCTCGACACTAATTCCAGTACCAGTATCAGTGACTTCAATAAACAAAACCTCATCCTGCAACTTTACCTTAAGTGATACTGCGCCTATATCCGTAAATTTAATGGCATTACCCAACAAGTTTATTAAGCATTGTCGAACTCGACTGTCATCAACCACCGTTAAAGCATTGTCACCCAACTCAAGCAGACAATCGAAAGCGATGTCCTTGGCGTCGCTAAGAGGTTTGAGCAACAATCTGACGTCCTCAAACAACTCTATTAAATCGGTGGATTTCGGTCGAACCACAAGCTCGTTGGAATCGAGTTTGCCATGATCCAGCAGGTTTTCGACAAGTGACAAAAGATGCTTGCTAGATCGTTGAACCGCGCCTAAATGTTCAACGTTAGCATCGGCATCATCAACATTGAGTAAATTCGTGGCTTGTAAACTATGTTCTACCAAGCTTGTATAACCAATAATCGAGGTCAACGGAGTTCGAAATTCATGTGAGACTCCGGAGAGGAAACTGGTTTGCAATCGCGATGCTTCTTCCAATTGTCGATTTTTAGACTCAAGCTGCTTAGAAGCGAGTTCAAGCTGTGTCATTAAAGTCTTCTGTTGTTCTAATAAGAGCTCGTTCTCATTCGCTTTTTGCTGCAAAAGCTGACGCTGTTCGGCTCGATCTGATGCATTCGAAATAAGTACCGTTAAAAAACTCTCTTGTGGGAGTAAACTCACAGAAACCACAATACCTGAAGGACTCTCTACCATGGGCAAATCCAATTTGGTTTGTGCATCCAAACCAAACATAAAATCAACGCAATCAGCTACTTCCTTACCAATTGCGACATCATTATATCCATAGTCTGAAAGATTATTTGAGACACCGACTATCAACATCGAAGTATCGACACAAATGTAAGCAAGCTCTAGCTTGTCGAACAATTGTTGGTTTATTTGTTGTTGTAAATCCGCCTCTAACATCTGTTGGGTGCTTATCACCGTCTAGCGATCAAATCTCTCATTTCTAATTGTTGTCAATTTCATTTACTGTCTATTTCATTTACCAAAGCCTGAAAAACAAGTTCTACGTTTTGCCCATCTTTTGCACTGGTTGCAAACGCTTGCCAACCTTGTTGAGCAAAAAACGCTTTGCTATCTTGATCAAACGCCCAGTCGTCCAAATCCGCTTTATTCAGAGCAACAACCACAGGCACAGAGCCTATTCGTTTTCTTACAGTCCCCCAAATCTCGCTTAAGTCTTGTACCGTCGAACCGCGTGTGCCGTCAGCAACCAAAACGACACCATTAGCACCAACTAAATAGCTTGCATTAATAGGCGACAATGAATCTCGACCGGCGACATCCCAAACAATTAGTTTCGTATCACCCACTATTGCGGTATCAATCTTAACGCCGATCGTAGTCAGATACTTTTCAGAAAAGACATTGTTTACAAATTTTTGCGTTAGGCTGGTTTTGCCAACCGCAAAATCGCCAACCATACAGATTTTTTTCTTTTGCATCGATGTAGTACTTAAGACAGTGTTAGGATTTTGATATTAAACAATCATTCTTCCAGCGATTCTAGCTGTACTGAGTCCTGCTCTATTTCGAGGTCTTGTTGTTGAGTAACGGCCACTACTACCCAACGACTCCCAGCAAAAAGAGCGTTCATTAATGCCATGCGACTTGATTCTAGCGCTCCTTCTACCGTCAATACGGTTGCGCCATCTTGTGACGAGCTCAAAGTTCGAATGGTTTCAAGCTCGCTTTCTTTAAAGTTAGATCTTAGCAATGCTTCGACCGAAGCCTGAGATGCAGATAGTGCCGAAATCACCAACCGACCATCCGCTGACAACTGACGAATTCGAGCACCATTTGAATTAAGCCATTGTATCGGCGCCTCCCCATAAAGATAGATAACGCCTTCCCTTACTGCTAAATAAACTCCCGACGGTAGAGCAAATTCATTTTCAAAACGCTGTAGCTCCATCTCTACATCTAAAGATCGAAACGGAATGGTTTGAAATTCCAGAACACTTTTTTCAATATCGTAGGCTTCGAAGGTTCCATAGGGAATGGTAGAATCTGGATCTTTAAGGCCTTCAACAATGAGCTTTCCACTTTTCCAATAGACATCGGTCGCAGCAATCCCTGGCGCTTGCTTTAAATAGTACTCTACAGTAGAAAGCTTATTGTTATGTGCAAACCAGAGATAAAAAAGATACGAGGCAAGTAAACCGGCTATGATGAACGGAATGTTGTTTCGGGGTGACGGCGTCTCGTCCACTGTTTCACTTTCGCTTTCACCTTCTTTTAACCGCAATTGCAGCAATGGTTGCATAGTGTCGTGCACACCATCGAATTTGGTCGTATCGCCATCAAAATCAGCAATTTGCACAGCATAATCAGTACGAATTTTGTAGAGAGCGTCATGCAAATCGTGTTTCAGGCCTTCGGGAGCGTCGCCCAAAATAACGCAGGCAAGCATTAGCTTAGGACCATGGGCTACCCAAACATTATGGTCTCCAACCTTTAAATCGGTGAGTCGTGCCGACGAGTCTTGAGAAAAAGAATCTTGAACAAAGCTTTGAATCGCGGAGAACATGGCACTAACCGCATCCCCGTCTAAACTTTGCGTGTCTTGAGAAGTTACCTCTGCGACCTGCATGCCTGATTCTCTATCGATCAAATAGACATGTTCGACTCGGTAAACCAACGATTGTCGTAAGGCAAGCTCTGCGTATGGCACGCCAGTACGCATTGATTGAACCCGTGTTTTTATACCCCTAACCGAGGTGGCCGACTCGACGGTACGATTAATAGTAACTAAAAGTGATGATATTGCTTGTGAGATCGCACGTCGTATCGACGGTGCCATCACCGGGTATAGAATCTCTGCATATTCTTGAGGTTCCATACGAATTGCGCTTTTTAAACTCATCGAAACCGGCTTTTGAAGTGATGACACTAAGGCACGGGTATCAGATTTGTTAATAGCTGGCGCAAGTACTTCCGACACATCCTTGGTTCGACTCTCTACATCCTCAATCCGCTGCTTTAGCGCAGCTAACTCCTCAGCGTTAGCGCCAACAATAATTCGGCGCAATTCATCAATTTGACTCATCGCAATAAGCTCTCGCTATTGGAAGGTCACTCAGCTGCCGCGTAACTTAATGGCGACTTCATCAAGCATAAGTGCCAAAGATTGGCGCCCGACTTTATCGTTTTGTAGATCTTCTTTTTGCTGTTCGATCTGGGCAGTTAATTCCGATTGCGTTGCAAGCGCGCGATCCATCAAATCTTGGTGGCTTTCTTCGAGAGATGCCCTAACAGCCGCCAAATCTTGATTCGCTTGATCTTCCATACTTGAAATCGCGTTCTGCAACGCGGCTTCAGCTTCACGCAGCGAATTTTGCAGCACGTTTAACTCACTATCGCGAACCGCCTTTTCTTGTGAGATTTGTTTATCTAAACGGGCTAAAGAATCGTTAACTGCATTGTCCATATTTGCCATCTTATCTACCAATTTTTCCTTAAGCTGGTCTACATCGGCCTCCAAACGAGACTCCAGCTCCGCAAATCGCTGCTCAAAACTGGCTACGTATTTGCCAAATAAGATATCCCTTACCTTTTCTATATCACCCAATCCTGGTGTAATTACTTCAGCGGAAGGTCGTTTATTTTTCTCAGACATAGCTAACTCTTAATGTGTAATCTCTGCTCCCCAAAACAGGGGCCGCATTGCAGTCACCAACTATTCTAACAAATCAGTGGCTAATTATTTAATATTTTCAAGTCGGTACCCATGACGGTACACCGACGTCAACTGCCAATTTTCTTGATCATCTAATTTCAGTTTACTACGCAAGCGGCTCACATGAGTATCGACGGTACGAGTATTCAATTGAGAGCTTGTTCCCCAAACCATTTCCAATAGATGTCCACGTGAAATGACACGCCCTAAATTTTTGAACATAAACAAGGTGAGTTCATATTCTTTTTGAGTCATTTCAACCACGCTCTCATCAAGCATTATTGAACGTAGACGTGTATCGATTTTGTAGGGCGGGAAGTCATAATTACTCGATGTGTTTTCATCCCCAAAACCCATTCTACGAGCAATGGCATTGACACGTGCCATTGTCTCTTTTTGGCGTACCGGCTTCGTCATATAATCATCAGCACCAGCCTCCAATGCGCGCACAATGTCTTCCTCAGAGTCGCGTTGAGTGATGAACACCACCGGAACAACTGAATCAACGTGGTCACGTAGATGTTTTAACACGTCTAAACCGGTTACTTTTGGCACCATCCAATCGAGCATAACCAAATCATAACTGTCTTGTTTATAGGCTCGAATAAAGGAATTACCGTCGCGATATACATCGCATTGATGATTTGCTTCTTCAAGCCAAGCTACAAGCAGATCTGCTTGATCTTGGTCGTCTTCTAAAATAACTATTCGCATATTTCCTTTCACGGCCCTTTAATTTTAGGTGTCTTAGTGATTCGTAATTAAGTTTAG
>CAYQVT010000034.1:689-22865 GCA_964420885.1 uncultured Gammaproteobacteria bacterium | reverse complement strand
AAGGCCAGCCTGGAATGGAGATGAGCTTATTCAGTCGTGATGTTATCGCGATGGCCACTGCCGTGTCGTTGAGTCACGATGTTTACGATGGAGTAATGTGCTTGGGTGTATGCGATAAAATCGTTCCGGGATTAGTAATCGGTGCCTTGCAATTTGGTCACTTACCGGTGATGTTCGTTCCAGCTGGGCCGATGCCTTCAGGGATTCCAAATAAAGAAAAAGCCTTAGCGCGCCAAAAATTTGCAACCGGCGAAATCGATAAAGCCAAGCTCTTAGAAAGCGAGTCAGCGTCTTACCACAGCGCCGGCACCTGTACTTTTTATGGTACAGCGAATACCAATCAAACATTAATGGAAGCATTGGGGTTGCAGTTAGCCGGCACGTCTTTTGTCAATCCCGGTACTCTGTTACGCACGGAATTGACCAAAGAATCGGTTCGAAAACTGCTCGATCAAACTTCAAAAGGTTCGAATTACCGACCGATGGCCGATGTGGTTACCGAGAAGTCTCTGGTGAACGCGATGGTCATGATGATGGCCACCGGCGGCTCAACCAATCTTACATTGCATTTAATTGCCATGGCCGCCGCCGCTGGTATCCAGATTAACTGGCACGATATGGACGATATTTCACGTCTGACACCGTTGTTGGCGAAGGTCTATCCAAATGGTCAAGCCGACGTAAACCATTTTGAACACGCAGGTGGTCTGCCTTACTTGGTTAACCAACTTCGCTCGGCCAATTTACTAAACGAAGACGTGGTTAACGTAATGGGCGAGGGTCTAGACGCTTACACTCGAAAACCTCAAATCGATGCAGATAAGAAGATTTCCTGGGGAGACCCCGTCAGAGAGAGTGGTGATGATTCTATTTTATCGACACTTTCTTCTCCATTTGCACCCGAAGGGGGCATGAGAACAGTAAATGGAAACCTAGGAACGGGCGTTGTAAAGATTTCGGCCGTCGAGCGTCAATTTCAAACCATCGAAGCGCCCTGCAAAATATTTGAAGACCAAGAGTCTTTAAAAGCTGCATTTGAAGACGGAAAGCTCGAATGCGATCACGTTGCGGTGGTTAGATTTCAGGGCCCCGCTGCCAATGGTATGCCGGAATTACACAAGTTAACCCCGTACCTAGGTATTTTACAAGACCGCGGCTTTAAAGTTGCGTTGGTGACCGATGGGCGTATGTCTGGTGCCTCCGGTAAAGTTCTCACGGCAATGCATATTAGCCCAGAGGCCAAGAAAGGCGGTTTGCTTGGTTATTTGCAAGACGGCGATATTATTCGGGTAAATTGCGATACCGGCGAGCTTTGTGTCGTACTAGACGAAAACTTGCTACGCCAGCGAGAGCCAGCCACCGAGCCTATTATCCAACAAACCTTAGGTCGGGGGCTGTTTGAGAAAATGCGCGCGGTAGTCGGAGAATCAACTCTTGGTGCGTCGTTTATAAGCAAATGAGCTGATATATACCTAAGCACAGATAAAGATTAATAAAATCAGTTCAGAACAAAGCAGACCAGCGAGTCTGACGCAGACGATTAAAGTGAAAAATAAAATGTTAGTGAGCGAAATGCTAGGCCGGCAACAAGTGGTGCCGGTGGTTGTAATCGAAAATGAAGAGCAGGCACTGGGTCTCGCTCAGGCTTTGCTTGATGGTGGTATCAATGTTATCGAAATAACCTTGAGAAACTCTTACGGTGTCACGGCGATTGAGGTGATTAAGAAGAATTTCCCCGACATGGTGGTTCTCGCCGGGACCGTCAATGTAAGCGAGCAAATGATTGCCGTTATGGAAGCGGGTGTTGATGCCGTAATTAGCCCGGGCATTAGTAAGAGTTTGTTGAAAACTGCCGAAAAGATCGGTATTCCATATTTACCTGGTGTTGCGACTGCGTCAGATCTTATGCTGGCGACCGAGTTTGGTATAAGTGAATGCAAACTGTTTCCAGCAACTGTCGTCGGCGGAATTGGCGCTTTAAAAGCATTCGGAGGGCCATTCGGGGACATCATGTTCTGCCCTACTGGTGGCGTAAGCGAATCAAACTATCTGGATTTTTTGGCGTTGCCTAACGTGATGTGTGTGGGTGGCAGTTGGCTGGCACCGGCTA
Source organism: uncultured Gammaproteobacteria bacterium (assembly GCA_964420885.1). GTDB lineage: Bacteria > Pseudomonadota > Gammaproteobacteria > Arenicellales > Arenicellaceae > Arenicella. Next base: position 20,755 of record CAYQVT010000034.1, on the reverse strand, counting down.
AGATGGTTCGAGAGGGTGATTGGCCTGGTATTACAAGCTTGTGTAGAGCGATCAGCGATAAATAATTAAATGCAATTGCAGAGCACTAAATAGCAGGTCGTTAACAATTATATGGCGAGAATAAATTTAAAGATTAGTCACCGCTTTATTGCCATTATCCCCTTGTAATTTCTCTAACAGATCCCATTTTTAAGTCATTATGAAACGTTAGACGTTATTGTTTATCGATTGTTACCTTTGGGGTCCTCATGGAATACATCCGCAAGCCGTGGGTCATTGTACCTATAATCATATTGTTGCTCTTCGTTTTACTCGGCTGGTATTGGAGCCAAGAGCCTGGCTTGCCAGCGACAGAGCGATCTTCTGAAACTGTTCATCCGGTGGTTGGTGTGGCGACAACATCGGCTTTGATAGGTGCGACACAAACACTGCTAAACAAGCGAGGCGGGTACCTGTCTAATGATATTACGCCGCCGAGTGTGTTTTTGGATAACGTACCGAATTGGGAATTTGGTGTATTGCAACAAGTTCGAGATTTGGCTAAGGCGATGCGAAACGATTACAGCCGTTCGCAAACGCAGTCTCTCGCCGACCCTGATTTAGAGATCGCAGAGCCAAAGTTTAATGTCGATAGCGACGCTTGGTTATTTCCTTCGGCCGAAGGCGAGTATCAAGACGGCGTCGAAGCACTGCAAAAATATTTGACAAGATTGAGTGACCCGAGTCAAAAAAATGCACAATTTTACGCGCGCGCCGATAATCTAAATGAGTGGCTGAGTCTGGTGGAAAAGCGCTTAGGCTCGCTGTCTCAACGCTTGAGCAAAGCACGCCCGCAAGTTCGGGTAAATACCGATTTAGCCGGTGATCGCAATGCGCAACAATCAACCGCGACGGAATCGGAAATCATTGCTGAAACTTCATGGTTCGAAATTGATGATAATTTTTACGAGGCTCGAGGCACATCGTGGGCGCTAATTCATTTTCTGGATGCCGCGGAGGTCGATTTTGGCCCAGTACTCAGAGATAAAAATGCGATTCCAACCTTGCGTCAAGTTATTCGAGAGCTTGAAGCGACTCAACAAGATGTAACCAGCCCTATGATACTAAATGGCAAAGGTATGGGTATGTTTGCGAATCATTCGTTGGTTATGAGTTCTTACATTGCGCGCGCTAACTCAGCAATTGCCGATCTGCGTCGCTTGTTAGACGATGGCTAATTGACAGTATTTGAGAAACCAAAAAAAGCCGCTCAAATCCAGAGCGGCTTTTTTGTGTAAGACTGAGGTTTACGTCACTAAGCACCTAATTCCGGCCACCTCTAAGCACCTAATTCTGGTCATCACTATGCACCCGGTTGTAGTCGACTCTAAGCACCGCAGTTCTGGTCATCTCGAGTGAGTCGAGAGATCTCATAAAGACCGCCCCAAGCTAAAGCACCTCCAGACAGAGCTAGAAATACGAATCAATACCGCTCCGAAAAGCTTAGAAAATTCGCCTATCTCTTTTCCCAAAAATGAGCATTCTTAATACCTAGTTTGATCGGATCAAAGGTGTATTTCTGCACGCCTGAGGCTCGTTGCGCCTCATAGTCCTTAAGTGCCCGCATTGCTGGGCGGCCCATAAAGAAAATGATCAATATGCCAATAATATTTACCCAAGCCATAATACCCAAACCGATATCGCCTAAACTCCATACGATCTTGGCTTCAATGACAGTACCGAAGAACACCGCAGAAATTATGATGATTTTCAACAACATCATGGCGCCAGGTAATTTGAATGAGCGGCGAATATAAGCCACGTTGCTCTCAGCAATGTAGTAATAGGCTAATAAGGTGGTGAATGAGAAGAAAAATAGAGATACGGCGATAAAGGGGTTACCAACGCTTGGCATCACACTTTCAATTGCCATCTGAGTGAATGCAGGGCCTTCGTGCGATATTCCAGCTGCGACATTTTGTAATAAGAATCCACCGTTTCCATCGATGACATTGTAAGTCCCAGTAATTAGAATCATAAATGCCGTGGCCGTACACACAAAGAGTGTATCAATGTAGATCGAGAACGACTGTACTAGTCCTTGTTGAGCAGGGTGATCAACTTCGGCGGCGGCCGCCGCATGTGGCGCTGTGCCTTGACCCGCTTCATTTGAGTATACGCCTCGTTTGACGCCAATGCCGATGGCGGCGCCTAAGCCTGCCATTGGGCTGAAAGCATCACCTAATATTGTGCCGATAATCGAAGGCAATTGATTGATGTTTAAGCCGATGATTACTAAGGCAGTCAAAATGTACGCCAATGCCATAAAAGGCACCACGACTTGGGCAAAATTGGCGATTCGTTTTACCCCGCCAAAAATGATAAAGCCAAGTAGGATAATAAGGACTGATCCTGTTACAACTTTGACTGAGGCAAAGGTTCCCATTGATGTGACTATATTCGTGCCGTCACCAATGGTTTGAACAATTGCGCTGCCGATAGCATTAGACTGAACGGTCGGGAGTAATAGCCCGCAAGCAATGATTGTGGCGATAGCGAATATCCATGCATACCATTTTTGCCCCATGGCGCGTTCGATATAAAAAGCAGGGCCGCCTCGGTATTCGCCGGTTTCGACATCGGTTTCTTTATATATTTGGCCTAAGGTTGCTTCGATGTAGGCAGTTGCAGCACCGAGAATAGCGACTAACCACATCCAAAATATTGCACCAGGTCCGCCGATTCCGATGGCGGTTGCTACGCCTGCAATGTTACCGGTACCGACTCGGCCAGATAAAGAGACAGCGAGTGCCTGGAATGATGATATTCCTCTGTCCGAACTTTTATTTGATCTAAGTAAGCGCACCATTTCTGAAAACATGCGAACTTGTACGAAGCGTGTTTGTACTGTGTAGAATAAACCAGCTAGCAGGCAAAGTATGACTAACACAGGAAATATTGAAAGCCCCCAGTCGCCCCACACAATATTGTTGACCGCATTAACGGCATTTGAGAATGATTCCATAGTTTTATTTATTCTAGTTGGATGATTATAGTTTATTTAAAGCGACCGCTAATGAGCATGGCACCTAATTTGGGAAGAGCGTTGGTAAGGCGGTTCGGATTAATCGCCACTATATCTGAAAGTTTAGGTGATTTCGAACCATGACTAGACTTAACGTTACGAATGTAATTCTCTGGACTCTCTAAGCAGTAGGCAAAAAATAACCGCGGACAAAGCCGCGGTTATTTAGAGTGCTAAATTTAGACTTCTAAACTAGAAGTTATAATTAGCTCGTAAGTACCACTGACCGCCGTTGAAACCAAATGGAGCCGTTGCTGGGAATTGTGATCCCGCAACACCGGCAAAAATGTTTTCATCAGGTAATGCGTCGAAGATATTGGCGACACCTGCTACGACATCAATTTTGTCCGCAAAGGTATAACCAAACTCAACGTCGAACGTGATTTCACCGCCTGGCTCGATGAGTAAATCTCCTGAATCTAAATGAGCTTCAACATACGAATCGTGAAAATTAGCACGTGCTAACACACGCCAGTTATCCTGGTTGTGACGAAAGCTAAGATTGCCTTTCAAATTCGGTAGATTCTCCTCCAGCTGGATCAAACGAGTATCGCCCAAGCCACCACGACGAGTTACCTCAGTATCCGTGTAGTTTAAGGCTAAGGCTAACACGCTCGAACCAGCGCCGAGGCTAAACGGATAATTTGCGACAATATCGACACCTTCAGTTTCAGTGTCAAAGTCGTTAGCAAAGAACGCGAAGGTTGTTAAGTCTTCAGAGCCAGCAAAATCCGCAACATTCAATAAGCCTGCGGCACCCAATGAGTTCAAAATCTGACTGGTTTGTGCGTTAGCTGGTAGACCAATCCCGTTTTGAGCAGCGACTTGGCCTAACAAGCCTTGGAAATCTTGTTGGTCACTGATCGCGATACGGTCATCTACCTCGATATTGAAGTAGTCAACTGTGAAGCTCACTGCACCGATTTCGAAGCCAACACCGAACGATATGTTAGTCGCGTCTTCAGGGCCTAATTCGAATGGGTTACCTAACTGGGCGTTTACAAATTCGCCGGCGGCTGTATTCAATGGCAGTGTGCCTTGATCCGACAATACTCCGCCGACAAACGCGGTAGTAATGTTAGTTACATTCGCCTGACCGGTTGTTGGGGCATGAAAGCCCGTTGAGTAGGTTGCGCGGAATGTAGTTGTATCACTGGCTCGATAAAGACCACCAAGTTTGAATTCAGTTGTATCACCAAAGGTGTTGAAATCCTCATAGCGAACGGCTGCTTGCAAGGTAAGGTCTTCAGTTACATCTGCTTCCAGGTCTAGATAAACCGCAGTTGTATCTTGGCTTTCGTCGATAGCGGTAGTGAATCCACCGAAACCATTAGAGCTAGATGCAAAACCTTGGCCTGTAGGAAACGCCGACGATGGTGCGGCTAGAGGGCCGAGTTGAAACGATCCTGCGTCACCCTGAATGATCTCAAAGTTTTCATCACGAAACTCAAAGCCACCTGCGATGTTTAGGTCAGATGCAAATCCATCAACCGGCAAAGAGTAGTTCAGATCAATATTGAAGTTATTATCGGTTTGGATATACGTGCCAGGCTGAAACGATGTTGGTGTATTCGGGCCTAAGCTAGCATTGATCGTATTGTTGATGAAAAACGCGGCTTCGTTTTCGCCATAAGTATAGCTAACATCATAAGATAGGCCGTTCGCCAATTCGCCGCGAACACCTAAAACGATGCTAGTGTCTTGCGAATCACCACCAAAGCGCGGGGTGAAACCACCTGGGAATAACTCGACAAATGAGAAACAGTTGGCATCGGCAGTTACTTGTGCAAGGATATTCGGATCTGGAATCAGACCTGCATTTCCTGTTAATGGGATACCCGCAGGGCAGTCACCGGCCGTGTCAACTGATAAATCACCAACAAGAACAGATGCTACACCGCCTTCAGAAACGGCCGCACCAGTTACAGGGTCAACACTCGGGCCGTCAAACACACCTCCACGATTGGTTGGATTACGGAAGAAAAAGCCGCCTTCAACGGTACGCTCGGCGTAATTACCAAATGCATAGCCTTCAACGCCTTCGGCGACGCGAAATGCTGAGTTAAAGAACAATTTGATATCATCTTCAACGTCAGGCTGTCCCCAATATTGGACGCTCTCACTAGTGATAGTATTAACCGCTTGGCTGGCCACTGCTGAGTTACCCGCAGCAATCAATCCTAGCGCGTCATCCCTTTGTACTGAACGAAATGTTCCGTCGCTTTCTCCGAATTCAGCTGTTACGTTAAGAAAGCCGTCTTCGCCTAAAGCAAAGCCCATGTTCGCGCCAACTTTAATATTGTCGCCGTCGCCTTCATAAGTAGAACCGAATTTAACTTCAACGGTGCCGCCTTCGCGGTCGTCACGCAGTTGGAAGTTGACGACACCAGCGATGGCGTCAGCGCCATATTGTGATGAAGCACCATCACGAAGTACTTCAACTTGTTTCAATCCCAGTGCCGGAAAAACGCCGATGTCTGGTCCGTGCGCACCATCAGAAATACCGCCTCCTAAGAATGAGATTACGGCTGAGCGATGACGGCGTTTACCGTTCAACAAAACCAAGGTGTTATCTGGCGACAAACCACGTAGATTAGCCGGGCGGACAATGGTTGCCGCATCGGAAATCGGTTGGGTGTTAACCTGATAAGATGGTACAACGGTCCGAATTAAATCAGAGATATCCGTCGACGCTTGGTCCAAGATATCATTAGCATTGATTACGTCAACTGGCGCGATTGTATCGGAAGCTGAGCGAGCTTCTCGACGACTACCAATGGTGATGATTTCTTCGATCGCTTCATCTGTTTGTGCGAACGAAGGTGTTGATACACCGCCAGCGGCGGCCATCGCAACGGCAACGGCAATTATTTTAGGTTGAAACCTCTTCATATTGTCAAACTCTCCCGTGAATCTATTTGATTCATCAATTTATTTATTAAAGTAATTAAATTGTTTATTTTTGTTGTTTTTACGCAATACTAGTATGGCAAAAACAACAATCCCTTATGCTACGCCGTTTTATTTCAGTCAACAAGCGATAAATCAAGCGAAATTTATCGTTGCTTATTTGAAGCATAGTACTTAATGGCAAAAGCAGGTCGTATACGAATAAAAGTAAGAAAATAGTATTGGGAGAGAGTTCGACCCTTGGTTATGATGGTCAATTAATGCTTTATTAACAACAACGACAAACAGGCGATTCATGGCAAACAGCTCATCGACATCAGAGGTCGAACAAAACCGCATGCCGTTAGGCATAGCACTTCTCCCTATTGTGGTTCTAATTCTAGCGCTTGGGTTTAATGTCCTTAGCGTTTATGGCGATGATGCACTGAGTGGGTCAAGCCAAGTGATCATCATTTTAGTCGCTGGGTTTGCTGCTGCTATCGGCTTAATACGTGGCGTGTCTTGGAAAGTTCAGCAGGTCAGCGTGGTGTCCACCATTGGTAATGCCATGCCCTCGATTTTAATTTTATTACTTGTTGGAGCCTTAGCGAGTATTTGGCTATTAAGTGGTACAGTGCCGTTATTGGTCTACTATGGTGTGAAGCTATTAAACCCGACCATATTCTTATTAGCCTGTTGTATAGCGTGCGCCATTACGTCACTGGTCAGTGGCAGTTCGTGGTCGACAGCAGCGACCATTGGTGTCGCTATGGTGGGTATTGGTCGGGCTCTCGGGATACCCGATGGTCTGATCGGGGGTGCGATCATTTCTGGTTCATACTTTGGCGATAAAATTTCGCCGTTATCGGATACCACTAATTTAGCCGCGGCGGTTACCGAGACACCATTGTTCGATCATATTCGTTACTTGTTAATGACTACCGGTCCATCGATGGTGATTAGCTTGATATTGTTTACCGTTATCGGCCTCACTCTGGATACATCAAACTCGGCGGTTGACACTAGCGTCGTCTTAAGCGCCATCGATGAGCGCTTCAATATCACAGCTTGGTTACTACTACCGCCAATTATCACCTTGGCCTTGATTATGAGAAAGGTCGAAGCGATACCTGCTTTATTCGTGGGTGTTATTGCCGGGGTAGTTTGCGCGGTGATTTTTCAACAAGAATTGTTGAGTGAAATAGTCAATGCAGATGAGTCGTACCCAATGTATAGAATGATTATGGGGACCTTGTTTGGTGGCGTTGAAATTGTCACCTCAAACGCTCAATTGAACGACTTGTTCAGCGCCGGAGGTATGCAAGGTATGCTGGGTACAGTTTGGTTAATTCTCGCGGCAATGACCTTTGGTGGTGTGATGGAAGCCTCGGGCATGATCGCGCGAATTATGGAATCGGTTAAAAAACTAGCCACCGGGTTTTTCAGTCTGGTAACGTGCACCGCAGGCACTTGCATTGTTACAAACATCAGTACTTCGGATCAGTATATCGCGGTGGCTCTGCCGGGGCGCATGTACGCTGGGCTTTATAAAGACATGGGGTATGCCTCGGAAAATTTGAGTCGAACACTGGAAGATACCGGTACCGTAACTTCCGTACTGGTGCCGTGGAATACTTGCGGTGCCTACCATGCAGCGGTGCTGGGAATCGGCACTTTGACCTATTTGCCATTTGCCTTTTTTAATCTCTTAAGCCCATTTATGACTCTCTTATTCGCTCGTTTCTTGATTAAGATAAAACGCCTTGATCAAGAGCAAGACCAAGAAAACCAGACTGTGCCCGTGTCGTAACCTTCAAGACTTCTAGAAAGGCGAGCTTATGAGAAACCCGATTTTGATAAATCTGGTGTTGTTGTTGATTGCAGTGATTTGGGGTTTTGGTTTTGTGCCACAAAAACTAGGCTTGCAGTACCTTGGGCCAGGTGCATTCAATGCATTACGTTTTGCCTTAGGTGCTTTGACCTTGGTGCCAGTGATGCTAATAATGAAATCTGTTGGCAAATCTGACATCACCAGTCGCTCAACCCAATCGATAGGATTGGTATTAGGAACATTATTGTTTGGCGGCGCCTTGCTGCAACAAATTAGCCTACAATATACCTCTGTGGCAAACGTGTCGTTTATCACCGGACTATACGCGATCGTGGTTCCCCTAATCTAGGTTATCGCTATGGGCTAATTGTTTGGTTTGGTGGCTTACTCGCGGTTGTTGGCTTGTACCTAATGACGGGAGGGGGCGACGCGGGGGCGTTGAAGGGTGATTTAATCGCCATGGCGGGTGCGGTGGTTTGGGCTGTACATCTATTGGTGATTGCTGAAAAGGCAGCTAAGTATAACCAGATAGTATTGTCATTTTTTCAATTCGTGTTTTGTGCTTTGCTAAGTTTGTGCGTCGCTGCACTTTATGAACAGAAAATACTACCCACCGAAATTCGCGGTTATTTATGGCCACTGGTAAACGGTGTGGTGGTTGTTGGCTTAGCGTACACCTTGCAAGTGATCATTATGGATCGCGCCGAACCTTTTGCGGCTGCATTGATATTATCTCTGGAAGCCGTATTTGGGGCGATTGCCGGTTATTTATGGTTATCTGAACAAATGGGAATGGCCGCTTTAGTCGGTGCAGCCATGATGCTACTCGGCTGTATTTTGGCGCAACTACCTAAGGCCCAAAAGGCTATATAAACGTTGCTTATTGTCTGGCAATAGACGGGGCTTAGAGAAAATTGCCGATGTCGTCGCTGTCGCTGAACAAGGGAATATCGCAACGGGTAATGTCCTCGACATCTGGGAAGCTGTAATAACGTCCTGGCCCAGATTGGGGTTCAGAATTCAGAGTTTTTTCATTTTCCAGGCAGTCAATCGCGAGCCGTAGGTTTTGGCAGCCCGCTTGATATACATTCAAGGTATTCCATAAATAGGAATGTCGATAGTTGGCTGGCGTTATCGATTTTAGAACTATAGAGCCGGTATCAATTTCTTTATTTTCTATAAAATGCAGCGTGGTTCCGATGTGAGACTCTCGATTAAATAGCGCCCAGAAAGTGGCCATCACGCCTTGATAGGCTGGTAGTGGCCCTGAATGGAGGTTAAGCACACCTAATCTTGGTGTTTTTATAACCCTTGAATCGAGGATTGTCATATGCCGAATACTGATGACCAGATCTGGCTCTGTTGCCACGAAACAAGAGTAGTCTTTAGTATTAATATGATTTAAGAGTTCGGCATTAAACCAATTGAAACCCAAATTAGGTGCGATAGCCTTTATTTTAAGAGCTTCAAATTCGGCTAGCTTAGCGAGCTTCTCATTGGTATTTATTGAGACCTTTTGGCTAAAAAATACCGTGGTTTGGTGTTCGCGTAACGACGGTATCAGGTAATGCAGTGCTAACAACGATGCTAAATCGTGATTGACTAAGAAAGTAATTTTCACTCATTAAAACCCATTTTAGCGATTGTTAGCTGGCCTTAGATGCAGTGTTAGACCCTTAATAAAGTTTCTTAACACTTGATTGCCACATGATCGATAGTGTTTATGGTTTGGGCTTCTGAACAATGCCCCCAATTCACTTTTCGACATTGTTGTGCCGCCTTGAGTTAAGGTTGCCAACATTTCTTCTTCTTTAAACGACATGGCAATACGAAGCTTTTTGAGTATGTCGTTTTTGCTCATACGAAAATCATCAGGTTTTGCAACGGATGCCGGCGCGGGTTCGCGTAGACCACGTTTAGAGACTATTAGGCCATCTAAAAATGCGGACAGTTCTCGATCACTGCATTCCATAAAATCATCATCATCGTCTTTCGCTAAACGTTTTAAGAACGACGGTTGCGTCATTTCCGCCGTCGAACTAGGGTCTAGCGAGAAAAGTGACACGGCGGCTTTGTTGGAAAAATCAAATGCGAAGCGCAGTCTACGGAGAATGTCGTTATTGTTCATAAGTAATGATTGGTGTTTTTGGTCGCGATGCGAATTATCGTTTGCTGAATCGGCATAAGGCAATTTCACCGAATAGATTGGGCAAGGTTTTCAGGCCTAGAGTCTGCTTGCCATCGGTTCTCACGGCGATGGAAGATTCAATTCGAAAACCCAATTGATCGCATAAATTATGAAAATCATTGAGGGTACAAAGATGAATGTTCGGCGTGTTATACCATTTGTACGGCAATTCATCGCTCACAGGCATACGGCCACCGATCGCGATTTGCCATCGATTACGCCAATGAGCGAAATTTGGGAAGGTAACAATTCCTTGACGACCGACACGCATCATTTCCTCTAGTAATCGGCGAGGGTGACGCATCGATTGTAACGTCAACGATAAAATTACCGTGTCAAAAGAATCGGAGTCGAAATGTCCCAAGCCTTGGTCAAGGTTAAATTGGATTACGTTAATATCATTGTCGATGCACTGATCCATCATGGCGGGGTTCAATTCGACACCGTACCCGGTGACACTTTTACTCGATTGTAAGTGTTTAAGTAAGGAACCATTACCGCAGCCAAGGTCGATTACTCGACTGCCTGCATTGACCCAGTCTGAGATAATTTGATGATCGTAGCGAGACAATGTCGATGTGTTCAGAAGCTTAGACACACTGATTCTCCAAGACGGTGGCTAAATCCCCATCTAATTGACGAGCAACTCTATTTAAGTATGAGCGCATCACTCGAGTGTAGTCATCGATCTCCAACAAGAACGAATCGTGACCTTGAACTGACGCCACTTCAGCATAGCTGACGTTTAATTTATTACTTTGTAGTGCGCGTACGATCTCGCGAGAACGCTCAGGCGAAAAGCGCCAATCGCTGCTAAAAGATACGACCAAAAAATTGGCCGTGGCCGGCTCGAAGGCTTTAATGAGATCATCACCGGTTTCCGCAGCTGGGTCGAAATAGTCTAAGGCCTTAGTCATCAAGAGATAGGTGTTAGCATCAAACTTATTGATAAACGCGTCACCTTGATAGCGCAGATAACTTTCAACCTCAAACTCGGGGGTAAATTCATAGTCGAATTTTGCCTTTTTTCGCAAATTCCGGCCGAATTTTTGCCCCATGATATCTTCCGATAAATAGGTAATGTGGCCGATCATTCGCGCCACTCGCATCCCTCTAGAAGGGGCACTTTTGTGCTGATAGTAATTACCATCATGAAAGTCAGGGTCGGTGCGTATGGCTTGACGTGCCACGTCGTTAAAGCCGATATTTTGCGCGTTCAGTTTTGACGCCGAGGCGATCAATAAACAATGGCGCAATCGCTCTGGGTAGCTGATACTCCATTGCATCGCTTGCATTCCGCCTAAGCTGCCGCCAATAACAGCAGCCCATTGCGATATGCCTAGATGGTCGCTCAATTTTGCTTGGGTATGTACCCAATCTTTAACAGTAACAATAGGGAAGTCCGTTCCATATGGTTCACCGGTATCAGGATTGATAGAACTTGGCCCAGTGCTGCCTCCACAGCCACCAATATTATTACTGCAGACGACGAAAAAGATATCGGTATCAATTGGCTTTCCAGGGCCTACTAATAAGTGCCACCAACCATTGGTCCGCCCCGAGTTATCGTAGCGCCCGGCAACATGATGATCGCCACTCAATGCATGACAGATTAGTAACGCATTGCTGTGATCTTGATTGAGCTTTCCATAAGTTTCATAAACCAGCGTATAGCCGTTTAGGCAGCCATTACTCTCTAGCTCGAGAATTTCATCAAACCTTACCGATTGAGGTTTAACGATTGGGTTGGCGTCTGGGTCATTTGCGCTCATCACCGTAGAACTCGTTTATAGATTGAGGCCATAGAGAGGCGCGATCAATAAGATTTGGCTTACCCGTAAGAATAGAATGACCAACATTGGTGAAAAATCTATGCCGCCCATGGACGGCAGTAATCTTCGAGCCGGACCCAGTAAGGGTTCACTAATCGAGCGCGCAATACTTAATATTGGGTGGTAACTATGCGGGTTTAACCAGCTAGCGATGATACTGATAAAGATTGCACCGAAAAACACATAAATACTGGAATCTAAAACCGACGCGATTGCGACACTGACGATTTTTAAAATTGAATACGATGTTAAACCACCGCCTGCAATTAGTAATAAGGCATAAATTTTGAGTAAAGCAATTAAAATTGCGAGTATTACTGTGGCGGTATCAATCACGCCGATGCTGGGTATAAATCGGCGCAAGGGGACGACTATTGGATTGGTGGCCGAAATAATAAATTGCCCTACCTCGTTACGAAAATCAGCTCTGACCCATTGCATCCAGAACCGAATCAGTACGATATACAGTGCTAAATTGAAAATAGTTTCGATGACGAAGGTGCTTGCGTTTTGAATATATGGCATGGAATTAACCGAGTTCTTTTGCGAGTTGTTGTGAACGTGTTCGTGCCGCTTCGAACGCGTCACCGATCAGCGACTTAAGATTTGCATCATTAAACGACTGCAGTGCTTTCTCGGTAGTGCCATTGGGCGACGTCACATTATCAATTAGAGTTTGTAAAGGAGCGTCGCTACTTGACACTAATTCTGCAGCCCCGGCGGCGGTTTGCACCGCCAGCGCCTTAGCGGCTTGCGAATTCAGACCAGCGGCTTCGGCTGCTTCGATCAAGCCTTGAATGAATAACATAAAATAAGCGGGGCCGCTGCCAGACAGTGCCGTCACGCTGTCGATATCGGTTTCTGATTCAACCCATGCCGAAATGCCAACTGCATTGCACAACGAAGCAGCTACCTCTCGTTGTTTCATGGTGACTTTATTGTTTGCGTATAAGCCACAGGCGCCCATGCCAATCAAGGCTGGAGTATTGGGCATCACCCGAATAATCGGGAACCCGCTGTTTAACCATTGTTCTATCGAAGCGATGGTAATTCCAGCGACAACCGAGATCAGCAACGGTTGAGTGTCTCTAAAATTTTGTGCGTAGGGTGTTAGCACTTGTTGCAACACCTGAGGTTTAACGGCCACGACCACTATGTCTGAATTGGCAATAAGTTCGGCATTGTCTTGTGCCACACGAACGCCAAATTCATCATTTAAGGCTTGAGATTTCTCAGCATTGGGCTCGAACACCCATATTTGACTGGAAGCAATGTCTCCTTGAGACACGATGCCTCCAATTAAACTTGTGGCCATATTGCCACCGCCGATAAAGCCGATTTTAGTAGTCACTGTTTGCTAATGCCAAAATAGGTTGTTGTGATAATTAAGGCCAAATTGTACCGTTTTAGTGCGCGTTAGGCTAAGGCTAATCGGCGACAAAATTCGGTGATTTTTGTGCTCGTAAAAGTGCCTTATTCACGCGGTCCGAAGAGGTCCGTTCCAATTCTCACCATAGTGCTTCCTTCGGCGATAGCCGCTTCCAGATCTCCTGACATACCCATTGAAAGATGGTCCATAGATAAACCGTGGGTTTGATTGCACGACTCTAATAGTTCCCTTGCTTGTGCAAAAACGGTGCGCTGCTGTTGCTCTGTCTCTCTAGCGCGAGGAATCATCATAAAACCTCGTAATCTGCAACCCTCGACTTCAGCAATTTGTTGACATAGTTCAGGGGCTTGGTCTATCGATACGCCGCTTTTACTTGCCTCGTTGTCGGGATTAAGTTGTATTAAAAGATTGATCGGCGCTTGACGCCGATGCTGTGTCGCTAGCCGCTTGGCGATTTTAATGCGGTCAACACCGTGAACCCAATTGAAGTGTTCAGCAATAAGCTTGCTCTTATTGGATTGAATGTGCCCAATGAAATGCCAATCGACGGCGGCATTAGATAACTGCCGCTGTTTGTCGACGCCCTCTTGTAGGTAGTTTTCGCCTAAATTTTTAAGGCCCGAAGCTATGAATCGGTTTATAAGATCTGGGCTTTGTTTTTTAGATGCGCCGATTAACTTTACCGTTTCTGGGGCACGGCCGCTTGCGTCGCAGGCTAGGCGAATGCGCGTTTCAACTCGTGCCAATCTTTCGCTGGCATAATCACTATTACTCATCACTAAATTTGTGGTTATACTTATGAGTGTTAATACTATCTAAAATGTACATCAAATAGCCCCGGAGAAGGTATGGATATTGCCGAGTTACTCGCCTTTAGCCAAAAAAATAAAGCATCAGATTTACATATATCAGCTGGCATGCCGCCGATGATTCGTGTTGATGGCGAAATGAAGCGCATTAATTTGCCAACGCTAGACGACGAAACCGTGTTGAAAATGATTTTCGACATCATGAATGATCAACAACGCAAGAGCTATGAGGAAACGCTTGAAGTGGATTTTTCGTTTGAAATACCAAACGTTGCCCGCTTCCGTGTCAATGCATTCAACCAAGATCGTGGCCCCGCTGCAGTGTTTCGTACTATTCCGTCAGTGGTACTAAGTCTAGAAGATCTCGATGCACCTCAAATATTTAGAGAATTAGTCATGAAGCCGCGTGGTTTAGTTCTGGTTACTGGTCCAACGGGTTCTGGTAAGTCAACCACACTGGCGGCAATGGTTGACTACGTTAACGAGAAGCAACGCTCGCACATCTTGACCGTTGAAGACCCAATCGAATTTGTGCACCAAAGTAAGAAATGCTTAATCAATCAACGCGAGTTGAAAAAGAACACCCACAGTTTTGACAATGCCTTGAAATCAGCTTTGCGCGAAGACCCCGATGTTATTTTGGTTGGCGAATTACGAGATTTAGAAACCATTCGCTTAGCCATGACGGCGGCAGAAACCGGCCACTTAGTACTCGCCACCCTCCACACAAGTTCTGCGCCGAAGACGATCGATCGTATTGTTGACGTGTTTCCGGCTGAAGAAAAGTCAATGGTTCGGTCTATGCTCTCCGAGTCAATTCAGGCGGTTATCGCACAGACGTTGATTAAACGTATCGGCGGTGGTCGTGTCGCCGCACATGAAATCATGGTTGGTACCAATGCCATTCGAAACCTGATTCGTGAAGACAAAATCGCACAGATGTATTCGATGATTCAAACGGGTCAGGCTGATGGCATGCAAACACTCGACCAATGTTTAGAAGGTTTGGTACGCGACCGTTTGATTACGCCGGGCGATGCGCGCTCGCGCGCGGTTGATAAGAGCAAATTCATGTAACGGCGGTCGATTGACACGCATTTCATTCTCTATTCGAGGCTACTTCAATGTATAAAATGGCTGATTTGTTACGCGCGATGATGGTGAAAAATTCATCGGACATGTTCATCACTGCGAATGCCACACCAAGCTTTAAGGTAGACGGAAAAATTTTCCCGATTGCCGGTAACCCTTTGACCAGTAAAGACTCTCAGGAATTGTGCTATAGCATTATGAATGAGGAACAAAGGCGAATTTTCGAAAGTGATAAGGAGTGTAACTTCGCGATTCATCCGAAGCAGATCGGCCGTTTTCGGGTCAATGTGTTTATCCAACAAAACAGCGTTGGCATGGTATTGCGGGCGATTAAAACCACGATTCCAACCACAGAAGAATTGAAGATCCCCGACGTGTTACGCAAGATGATCATGAAAAAACGTGGTCTGTTAATATTCGTGGGCGGTACAGGAACCGGTAAAAGTACATCGATGGCGGCGCTGGTGGATTACCGAAACCGTAATGCGCAAGATCATATTATTACGGTTGAGGACCCAATCGAATACCTGCATACACATAAGAAATCGATTGTGACACAACGTGAAGTAGGTGTAGACACCGAATCATTTGATATCGCACTCATTAACGCCATGCGCCAAGCGCCGGACGTGATTCAAATTGGCGAAATACGCACCCGGGAAACGATGGACGCAGCTATTGTCTTCTCCGAGACGGGTCATTTATGCATCGCAACTTTACACGCGAATAATGCATATCAAGCTTTAGACCGAATCTTTAACTTCTTCCCGGCTGATCGACGTGATCAGTTGTCGATGGATTTGTCGATGAACCTTTATGGCTTAGTCTCCCAACGTTTATTGCCAGTTAAAGATAAAGAGGGTCGTGTACCTGCGGTCGAAATATTAATTAACAGCCCGATGATCGCTGACATGATCAAAGATCACCGAATCGACGAAATTCGTGGGGCGATGGAAAAATCGGTTGAATGGGGCATGCAGACCTTCGATCAAGCTCTGTTCGATTTGCATGAGCGTGATTTGATTAGCTACGAAGACGCAATCAAAAACGCCGAGTCGGAAAATGACTTGCGATTAGCAATTAAACTTCGGGGCAAAGACGCTGCGAAAACTCAGTTCGGCGAAACGCTGGCCGATGTTGGTTTTGATGAAGGTGAGTATTAATTTTGACAGCGACTAAGCCTTATCTAATAGCATCGCCAATAGCGCCATTCTAACGGGTACGCCATAGCTCGCCTGCTTGAAATAAACGGCATTAGGCAAGTCATCCACCTCGGTACTTATTTCATCAATCCTCGGCAGGGGGTCTAATATTAGGCAACCTGAATTCTCAACGTCGGCTTTGTTTAAGCGATATTTACGTCGATTTTCCTCGAATATTACTCTGTTTTCGAATCGTTCTTCTTGCAGCCGATTGACGTACGCGACGTCGTAGCCATCGTGTAAGTCGACTTCGTTCAATACAAGGCATTCGGTGCCGGTAGCACGTAATTCACTAAGTAGGCTCTCGTTTGGTTCGAGTTCCTTGGGGCCGGTAAAGGTAAACCGGTTATTTTTATATTGCGCTAATAGACGTGACAGTGAATGAATACTACGCGATTGCAGGGAATCGAAGCCAAAGACGATATTAAGAGAATCTAAGCGTCCTTTTTCTTTGTGGATAGTATAAGCATCGATCAAAGATTGTGTTGGGTGTTCGTTGCCGCCGTCGCCTGCGTTGATAAATGGCACTTTACTGGTTGTGGCGGCGATATCAGCACTGCCTTGTTGCGCATGACGCATCACAATGATGTCTGAATACGATTCCACCATGCGAATAAGGTCTTCTAAGCTTTCACCTTTTTCGAACGAGGTGCTGTTAGCATTTTGTGCAAACACCATACCGGCTTTCAGGCGTTGGGCGGCACTTTGGAAGCTCATCATCGTTCGCGAACTGGGTTCGAAAAATAATAAGGCAACAACTTTATCATCCAATAAATCGATGCGACCCTTAGTTTCGATGCTGTTTGCCATTTGATCAATGACAAGGAATAGACCCTCGATAATCTCGGGCGTTAGCTGTTTTGAAGAAGTAAGAGATTTAAAGGGCAGCATCAAAATTTTCTCATCGGCGAATTGCGCCGAAGAATAACACAGCTTTTTTTATTTGTATTAATCAGCCAAGTAAGGAGGCACTCATTTTATTTCATTGCTCAGCACACATACCAACTTGGTGCGGTACAAACCCGCCGGTTATATTGTTGTGTGTATTAGAAAGAGCGAGCGCGGTGTTGATTAGGAATTGAAGTAAGTCTCGAGAATTAAGGCAGCCGCGACTTGGTCACGCAATTCGGTTTTGCGTTGTTGGCTAAGACCTCGTTGAGCAAGATTCTCGTTAGCTGCGGAGGAAGTGAGTCGTTCGTCTACATCGATGATCGGAAGTTTATGCCAACGGTGAATATGGCTTTTGAAGCGGTTGATGGCTTTATTTAAATGTGGATCTGAACTGTTGGGATCACCGACAACAATTGCATCCGGCTGCCATTCTTCGATCAGGCGATCTAACCCAGCCCAGTCGTGACGGCCATTATTGACCACCAAGGTGCCCGCAGGTGACGCAGTCATAGTTAAACGACTACCACTCGCGGCCCCAGTTCTCTTTAGTCCGATATCAAATGCTAGAAAGGTTTGCGCATCGAGTATCCGACTTTTTAAGTCCTGTTTAGCCACGCTGGTATCTGGCAGATGAGCTGGTTACTCGATTACTCTTTAAAAAATGAATCGAGCGAGTGATTACCAAGATATCGGTCTTTCGAAAGAACTCCTCATCTGGAAATGCATCGAAAGGCGAGGCGTCGCGAATAATACGTAGCGCTGAGTCATTCAATATCTTGTGCGGAGAGGGGTTTCGGATATCAATTTTGTTGATCGTGCCGTTACGGTTAATTTCGACCGAGACGATCAAGGTGCCGTGTAATTTGTTGGCTTTTATTTTAATAGGGTAGTTTGCATTACCGACTTCTACTAAGCGCTTTCGCCACTTGTCCAAATATTCGGCCGCGCCATGCTCTTTTGTCGTAGGTGATAAAAATTCTTTTTTTGGCCGTTTTCCGTAATCGAGCTGATCCTGGGTAATTTTGGCAAGCAAGCGTTCACGTTCTAATTTCCGAGCGTTCACATTAAATTTGTCAGGCCCGTTGGTGGCCTTGGTATTTTTTAAGGCGGTTTTTTTCGGCGTCAGTCGACGTACTTTGATTTCGCCATTTTGAGCCGTGACAAGTTTGTCTGGAGTAATGCTTGTTTGGCTCTGTTGTTTGGCTACTTTTTGTATCGACTCTATCTTTGATGGATTAACCGGCTTCCAAGCCTGAGGAGACTCCGATTCTTTGTCGAATTCTCCGCCTCCAGCATTATTCGAACTGGAAACCAGCTCGGCGTTATTAGATTTTTCATTGTTTGATGAATTAAGTAGTACCACGTCTAAGGTATTGTCGGTACTCGGTCTGGAGGCGATATCAGGCAACTTGAACGTAATGCCAAGAATAATCACTGCGTGCAGTAGGGCTGAGAAAAAAGCCGTTACACTAAGCAGGTCTTTTTGCTGGTCTGTGCTCGCCGACGTGGCCATATTCTGTGTCTAATATCTCAAATGTTGTGGTTAAGATGAGCTTAATTTGACTTCGATCGCGCGTAACAAGTCGAGAGCTATGTTGGTGTCATAAGCCTCGTTAATTTCTTTTATACACGTTGGGCTGGTTACATTGATTTCTGTCAGGCGATCGCCGATAACATCTAATCCAGCAAAAAGAATGTTTCGCTTTACTAATTCTGGTCCAACCACCGAGGCGATATGTCGGTCGGTATCGCTAATTGGCTGTGCGACACCTCGGCCACCAGCAGCAAGGTTTCCGCGGGTTTCGCCTTTCGCGGCCAAACGCGCTAGAACATAAGGAATGGGTTCGCCGTTAACCATCAAGATCCGTTTGTCGCCGTCTACAATTTCAGGCATATAGCGTTGTGCCATTGCATAGGTGGTTTCATAGTGAGTGAGCGTTTCGATAATAACGCCAATATTGGGTGATCCTTCTTGAACTCTGAAAATGGATGTGCCGCCCATGCCGTCAAGAGGTTTAACGATAATGTCCTGATGTTTCGCCAAAAACGCGCGAAAATCATCGCTTTTGCGAGTGATGATGGTATCTGGGCATACTTGAGGGAACCAAGCACAGTAAGCCTTTTCGTTGCAGTCGCGGAGAGCTTTGGGCGAATTAACGATAAGTGCGCCTTGTTGTTCAGCCAATTCTAAAATGTAGGTAGAGTAAACAAACTCCATATCAAATGGGGGGTCTTTGCGCATTAAGATGGCATCTAGTTCACCAAGTTTTATACGCCGAATATCTCCTAAATCAAACCAGTGATTCGCGTCTTGATGCGCAGTAAGTGACCTTACATCTCCTAAGGCAACGCCGTTATCAATAGATAAGTCATTCATTTCGAGATATTCGATTTCCCAGCCTAATAGTTGGGCTTGCCAAATCATCTCGAAAGTACTGTCTTTTTTTATGTTGATGGACTCGATTGGGTCCATTACTACGCCGATTCTCATTCTATTGTGCTCTCAGATTTGTCGTTGTCGTATTGCCGATCTCGAACTGTTCGTATGTTACCTCGAATGCACAGGAAAGTAACTCTTGAAAATAACGGCGGCGGCATCGATTTTGTGTTTAATCGTGTGCAGAACCTAATGCTATTCTAATGGACTGTTGCTGGCGATTATTAGGATTAATAAAATGATTATTTTACAAACTGAGCGAATAACTCTTCGTCGTTGGCGTGAACACGATAAACCCGCATTTGCCAAGATCAATGCCGATCCTGTCGTGATGGAATATTTCCCCAATACCTTATCGCGCGAGCAGAGTGACGCATTGGTGGATAGATTTAATGGTGAAATAGATACTCTTGAGTGGAGCTTTTTGGCCGCAGAATGTCG
>CAYQVT010000034.1:0-679 GCA_964420885.1 uncultured Gammaproteobacteria bacterium | reverse complement strand
ACTCTGCTGATGGTCTGCCGTTCGCGCCATGCGTCGATATTGGATGGCGATTGGCGCCTCGATTTTGGGGGCTGGGTTATGCAACAGAAGGAGCTCGAGGGGTGATTGATTACGCTTTCGAGACAGCGGGTTTAAATCAACTAGTGTCGATGACGCCAGTAAGTAATGGTCGGTCCGAGCGAGTGATGCAAAAACTCGGTATGGTCAAGCATCAAGAGCATTTCTTACATCCAAAAGTCGCCGAAAACAGTGCTCTGAAAGAGCATGTCTTGTATACGCTCAATCGAGAACAGTGGCTAGCCAAGTAGAAAAAAGCACAAACCGCTGATCACCACCGCCAATACTATGTTGAGCATTAAGCCTTCCCGCATCATTTCTTTGATACTTATTCGCTCAGTCGCATAGGCGATGGCATTCGGCGCGGTTGCTACTGGCAGCATAAACGCGCAAGAGGCCGATATGGTTGCCGGTATCATAAGCAATTCAAGTGGAAGGTTGGTGCTGGCCGCAGTTGCGGCTAGAATCGGCAGAACCAAGGTAGTGGTGGCTAAGTTGGAATTCACTTCGGTAAAAAAAGTGATGCTTAAACAAATTAAAAGCATTACCAAATAGATTGGTAGGCTCGCGACTACGCCACTTAAACCGGCGCCGATTAGCTCCGCCAAGCCGCTTTCGAAGA
>CAYQVT010000033.1:21909-22992 GCA_964420885.1 uncultured Gammaproteobacteria bacterium | reverse complement strand
TGCAGAACTTTGCTGCTCGCCGGTTTGCGTTAAGCCTTTAATAATCTCGGAAAAGCTTGCTTTCGATAAATTTTCATCACTCATAATAATAACCTCTAGCCTAATTTGGTTTTAAGCATTTGGTTGGCCATCTGAGGATTAGCCTTGCCACGAGATTTTTGCATCACTTGACCAACTAAGAAGCCTATGACTTTCTCATTACCATCTTTGAATTGTTGGACTTGTTCGGGGCAGGCTGCGATGACTTCATCAACAACCGCTTCAATTGCCCTGGTATCGGTGATTTGTTTTAAGCCTTTTGCTTCGATAATTGCATCAACATCACCCTGTTGCTCCCAGAGCGCTGAGAAGACCTTTTTGGCGGTGTTGCCGGACAAAGTTTTGTCGGCAATTCGGTCAAGTAAGCGAGTAAACTGGTTTGGATCGATAGGCGATTGTTTAATGCTCAGCTCAGACTTATTCAGATTCGCAAATAACTCTCCCGTCACCCAATTGACCACGATTTTGCTATCGGCCTTAGTTGCTGTTGACACGGTTTCAAAAAAGTCTGCGATTTCTCGATCAGCAGTGAGCATTTCAGCGTCGCTAGGCGACAATGAAAATTGTGTTTGAAATCGTTCTTTCTTCGCCGTTGGGAGTTCTGGCAATGTTGCGCGAACTTGCTCAATAAACTCGTCATCGAGTACCATCGGAGGTAAATCTGGGCATGGAAAGTAGCGATAATCGTGCGCTTCTTCTTTGGATCGCATTGAGCGAGTTTCATGTTTATCTGAATCATAAAGACGAGTTTCTTGTGTGATAGAGCCGCCGCCTTCAAGAATATCGATTTGTCGCTCAATTTCATATTCCATTGCTCGTTCAACGAAACGGAATGAATTGATATTCTTAAGCTCGGTACGCGTGCCTAATTCTGTCTGGCCTCGAGGCCGAACTGAGACATTGGCGTCGCAACGAAAAGACCCTTCTTGCATGTTACCGTCACAAATTTCGATATAACGCACTAAGCTATGCAGTTTGCGCAAATACGCCACGGCTTCGGACGGCGATCGCATATCGGGTTCGGAAACAATTTCAAGCAACGGT
>CAYQVT010000033.1:0-21899 GCA_964420885.1 uncultured Gammaproteobacteria bacterium | reverse complement strand
TGCCTGCCCGATTTAAGTCGATGCCTGTTTGGCCGTGAAAATCTTCATGTAGTGATTTACCCGCGTCTTCCTCGAGATGTGCGCGCGTAATGCCGATGTTTTTAAAACCCTCATCAGTCTCAATCTCAAGCGACCCAAATCCCACGATTGGTAGCTCCATTTGAGATATTTGATATCCTTTTGGCAGATCGGGGTAGAAATAATTTTTACGTGCAAATACATTGCGTTGATTAATCTGCGC
This sequence comes from uncultured Gammaproteobacteria bacterium, assembly GCA_964420885.1. Classification (GTDB taxonomy): domain Bacteria; phylum Pseudomonadota; class Gammaproteobacteria; order Arenicellales; family Arenicellaceae; genus Arenicella. Next base: position 21,658 of record CAYQVT010000033.1, on the reverse strand, counting down.
ATCTATAGCCAAACCAAACTTTACCGCCAATCGAGCCGCCTCTTGATTCATTACCGGCAATACACCCGGCAATGCTATGTCCACAGCGTTGGCCTGTGTATTAGGTTCAGCGCCGTAGGCGATCGAGCTGCCGGAGAAAATCTTGGATTTGGTCAGTAATTGCGTGTGCACTTCTAAGCCAATCACCACTTCCCAGCGTTTATCCCAAGTAAACATTAGGCATCTCCTGTAAGTGCTGTGGTTGCGACGTGTGTGTGCCAATCGGTTGTTTGTTGAAACTTATGTGCAATGTTCAGTAGTTTGGATTCTTGTAAATAAGGGGTGATTAAATGCAGACCACAGGGTAAACCGTCGGTGGTAAAGCCCGCTGGTATAGACCCAGCCGGTAGTCCTGCCAGATTGGCTGGAATCGTGTAGATGTCATTTAGATACATTGAAACCGGGTCGTTACTTCGGCTTCCGGCTTGGAATGCTGGGCTTGGTGTTGTTGGGCCCATAATAACGTCGCATTCATCAAAGGCAGATTTGAAATCATTCGAAATTAAGCGCCGTAGTTTTTGAGCTTGTGAATAGTAGGCGTCATAGTAGCCTGAAGAAAGTGCGTAAGCACCGATCATGATGCGTCGTTTTACTTCATCACCAAATCCTTCGGAACGAGTTTTTGTATACATGTCTACCAGATCCGAGTATTCCTCTGCGCGATGGCCATAACGAACACCATCAAATCGCGAAAGGTTTGATGAGGCTTCGGCCGGTGCAATCACGTAATAACTTGGCAAGGCTAAATGCGAATTTGGTAACGACACTTCCTTAATAGTAGCGCCTAGAGATTCATAATGTTTAATCGCTGTCTCAGTTATCGTGGCAATTTCAGAGTCGAGTCCTTGGCTGAAAAACTCCTTAGGTAGACCGATCTTTAAACCGTCGAGTGAGTCATTCAGTGATGCGCTAAAGTCTTCTACGGGAACGTTTAGCGATGTTGAATCCTTGGCGTCAAAGCCGGCCATTGTGTTTAATAACAAGGCGGCGTCTTCTGCGGTATGAGTCATCGGCCCGGCTTGATCTAATGATGATGCGAAAGCGATCATCCCGTAACGAGAACAACGTCCATAACTTGGTTTGATGCCTGTTAGATTACAAAATGCAGCGGGTTGGCGAATTGATCCGCCCGTGTCGGTTCCGGTCGCGGCCGGTGCTAGTAGAGCGGCAACAGCAGCGGCGGAGCCTCCCGAACTGCCACCTGGGACCAAATGATGGCATTCTTTCTCACCATTGCTCGGCTGCCAAGGGTTAGAGACGCTGCCGAAATACGAGGTTTCATTTGACGAGCCCATTGCGAATTCGTCCATATTGGTTTTGCCAAGGCTGACCACTCCTTGAGCGTGCATGTTTTCAACAACGGTTGCGGTGTAGGGCGCGATAAAACTCTCTAGTATTTTAGAACCACAAGTTGTTTGAGTTCCGTCGATACAGAAAATGTCTTTTTGCGCCACAGGTACACCGAGCAGTGGCTGCGTATTGCCACTCTCACGTTTTTCATCGGCCGCTTTCGCTTGAGCTAAAGCCAGCTCTTGGTTGACGCTAATGAAAGCGTTGTGGTCCGATTTCTTTATACGGCTTAAGTAGTCTTGCGTGATTTCTACACTCGATCGCTTTTTGCAATCGAGGTCGGCCGCCAACTGGGCCAGAGTGGTAATTGTCAAAACTGAATCCTATTTCAAACTGTGGCGTGAGATAACGCCAAAAGTATTGTGTAATGTGTGTTGTTAGAAGGGTTAAAAGTGTCCGTTGAGTATTCTTCAGTCAATAACTTTAGGCACCAGATACAATCCGCGTTCAGCACTCGGGGCAACTGCTTGGTATTTTTCTCGTTGATTGGTTTCGGTGACCTCATCAGGGCGCAATCTTAAGGTGGCATCAAACGGGTGTGTCATTGGTTCTATGCCGCTTGTATCTACGGCTTCCATTTGCGCGACTAAACTAAGTATGTTGTCGAGCGAAGCTCGGTATTGGTCTATTTCTGAATCTTCGACCTTAAGACGCGCGAGGCGTGCAATAGCGTGGACGGTTTCGTTATCTAAAGCCATTTTTGGTTTTTCTGAGTAAGTGATTAATACGTATTGAACGGCTTTATATGAGTTTAAATATGTTATCTCTGGGTGTGCTCCAGCGAGTAACTTGTCTCTGATTTAATGGCTCAAATGTAATAAAACTGAAAACGTAAGATAAACCACGAAATTACCACAGATAGGCTCTTTGTTGAATAGCGTAAGCCCTCGATTCGCGGTACAATAATCGATTATCCCGAATAAAAATAATCCTCAGCACCCCGACTCACAAAAATAATAATGTTACGCAGTATTTTAGGCTTGTTTTCCAACGATTTGGCGATCGATCTCGGCACCGCCAATACCCTTATCTACGTTAAAGAAAAAGGCATCATTTTGAATGAGCCTTCGGTCGTGGCCATTCGATACGCACCTGGTGGTGGTCTCAATAATAAGAGTATTTTGGCGGTTGGTTCTGAAGCAAAAAAGATGTTGGGTAGAACACCAGGATCGATTAAGGCGATTCGCCCGATGAAAGACGGTGTAATTGCCGATTTCAATGTCACTGAAAAAATGCTTAAGTACTTTATTAAGAAAGTACAAGAGAATCGTTTTCTTCAGGGCAGCCCGCGAATTATTATTTGTGTTCCCTGCGGTTCAACTCAGGTAGAGAGACGTGCCATTAGAGAATCAGCTTATGGCGCTGGAGCTCGGGAAGTGTATTTAATTGAAGAGCCAATGGCGGTTGCGATTGGCGCGAATTTACCGGTTGCCGAGCCGACCGGTTCAATGGTGTTGGATATTGGTGGTGGCACCACTGAGGTCGGTGTTATGTCCTTAGGTGGCATGGTCTATAGTACTTCGCTACGAGTTGCTGGTGATACCTTTGACGAAGCCATTATTAATCATGTTCGTCGAAATCATGGTTTGCTGATCGGTGAAGCCAGTGCTGAGCGGGTCAAAAAAGCGATTGCGACTGCCTGGGACAAATCAGAAGAACGAGAGATGGAAGTTAAAGGCCGTGACATTGCTGAAGGCTTGTCTCGCGCGGTTACATTGAGCAGTAAGGAAATCTACTCGGCGATTAGTGACCCTCTCGAATCGATAGTGCAAACCATCAAGCAAGCGCTTGAGCAAACTCCACCTGAACTCAGTGCGGATATAGGTGATAAGGGTATGGTTATTGCTGGAGGCGGTGCCTTGATGCGTGATATGGATCGACGATTGATGGAGGATACAGGCTTACCGGTGGTTATTGCCGACGACCCGTTGACCTGCGTTGCGCGAGGATGTGGTCGTGCCTTAGAAGAAATGGATAACCTTGGCGACGTGTTTGCGCATGAATAACACCTAGAATCGTTTACGACAGGCCAGATACCATTGATGAATTTCAATAATCTGATTCAAAACATGTGTTTCGCGGCACACCCAACTAGTGAGCGCGCGTGAGTTAAGTCGTGGCAAACCCATTTCGAAAAAGCTCCGGCTGGTCGCAGTTTATCGCGGTCTTTTTTGTTTCCATGACAATGATGTTGGTTGATTCGAGGACCTCGTGGCTTAATCGCCCTCGCAATGTCTTGTCTGTTGTATTGTCGCCGATCCAATGGCTGGCGTCAGTACCCTCGAGCATAGGCCATTATTTTACTTCAGCGTTAACCTCTGAACCTGATCTGCAAATTGCCTACGATAATCTTCGTAACGAATATTTTAAGTTGAAATCGGAGTCATTGTTGCTTCGGACATTAGAGGAAGAGAATCAAGATTTACGCGCCTTGCTAGCCGCCTCAGAGCGCCTTAGAGAAAAGATTACGCTTGCTGAACTTATGGACGTTAGCCTCGATAGAGATAATCACCGAGTATCGGTTGGACGAGGCATCCGCGATGGTGTGTACGTCGGGCAAGCGGTTATTGATGATCAAGGTGTTATTGGGCAGGTAACGGAGGTCATGCCGTTAAGCAGCATAATTGTGCTGATTACCGACCCTGGCCATGCGTTGCCAGTTCAGGTTGAACGCAATGGCTTGCGCACCGTGGTTCATGGTACGGGCAGTGTTTCCTTATTACGAGTGCCCTTTTTGAATCAAAATTCTGATATTGCTGTTGGCGACGTATTGATTAGTTCTGGCATGGGAGGGCGCTTCCCGAATGGTTATCCAGTGGCAATTGTTAGCGATGTAAGAGTGATTGAAGATGAGGCATTTATTCGTGTAAACGCTAATCCAATCGCTAAGCTTGACAGATCTAATCATGTTTTATTGTTATCACGCGAAGTACAAACTCAAGGTGAAAAACGTTTAGAGGCCTTGATTTCAGGAGATAACTAGAATGTCGCCTAATACTAACAATGCTTCAAATGGTCGACTCGCATTCGGGGTGTTGGTGTCTGCATTCGTCGCTCTGGTCTTCACGGGTGTGCAGCTACCAGATTGGCTTTTCTATTTTTGGCCCGACTGGATAGCGATTGTCGTGGTGTATTGGGCGCTCGTCGCGCCCAGGCGAGTCGGGCCCTTTGCTGGTTTTGTTATTGGCACATTAGTGGAAGTGCTATTCGTTCGAAAATTCGGTGTCCATGGCTTTGGCTTAGCCACATTGGCATTTATTGTGAATGCCACCAGTCAACAATTAAGGGCTTTATCGATATGGCAGCAAATGATATTGATAGGCGTCTTTATTGGTTTCTTTAAGCTTTTGACAGGTTGGCTAACGGGCTTGGTTTCTGGCTTTACAATTACGCCAGAGTATTGGTATTCCTTGTTAGGCAGTGTGGTGATTTGGCCATTTGCTTACATTCTTTTAGAAGAACTACGCCGCGCATTGCGCATAAGATAAAGCAGTTTATGGCCGCCGACCAAATAGAGTTAAAAGATTACCTGCGTGAAACTAATTTAATTCACAGTCGCTTAATCGCGCTCGTAGTATTGCTTTGTATATTGGCCTTTACCCTAGTCGCTCGAGTTTGGTATTTGCAAATTTATAATAATGAGCGATTTGAGGTGCTGTCTAAAGATAATCGCGTGCGTCTGGTGCCCGTACCACCGGTACGAGGCCAGATTTTCGATCGCAATGGTAAGGTGTTGGCTGAAAATATCCCAGTTTTCACACTCGAAATTTTGCCGCAAGATGTGGCCAATATGGACCAATTATTGGACCAGCTGACAAAGATAATTGAGGTCTCGCCGACCGACGTCCGAAAGTTTAAAGCGCAAGTGCGATCACATAAGAGTTTCGAGCCGCAAACCCTTAAAGTTAATTTAAGTGAGCAAGAATTGGCAAGATTCTCCGTTAATCGGCATCGATTTCGCGGGGCGAAGGTACAGGCGCGATTACAGCGAAACTATCCATATGCAGGAGAAGTTGCGCACGTATTGGGCTATGTCGGTCGAATTACGCAAAGAGATAAAGAGAGTATCGATCAAAAAGCCTACAAAGGTACAGAGTATATTGGTAGGCGCGGGATTGAGGCTAGGTACGAAGATCATTTGCTTGGTCAAGTTGGTGTTGAGCAAGTTGAAACCAATGCTCATGGTGAACGTATAAGAACACTGGATAGAAATCCTCCAGTATCTGGTGATGATATTTATCTAAATATCGACATAGAATTACAAATAAAGGCACGTGAATATTTAGGTGACCGGCGAGGATCGGTGATCGCCATCGAGCCTGAAAGTGGTCAAGTTCTCGCGTTTGTTAGTAATCCCGTTTATGACCCAAATAAGTTTGTTAATGGCATCGATCATCGTTCATACAATGCTTTAAGAGATGACGTTAATCGCCCACTCGTGAACAGAACAATTAGCGGTCGATACGCACCTGGTTCCACAATCAAGGGATTGGTATCAATGGCAGGTTTGGAAAATGGCTGGAACCAAAATAAAAGCATAAGCTGTCCGGGCTATTTCACTCTAAAGGGGAGCAGTCACCGTTATCGCTGCTGGCGTCGAAGCGGCCATGGACCAACGTCAATGATTGAATCACTGATGTTTTCATGCGATGTCTATTATTACCAATTAGCTAACACTTTAGGGATTGATAAAATATCAGCCTTCCTAAAAGATTTTGGTTTAGGCTCAATTACCGGAATAGATCTCAATGGTGAGCCTTCTGGCTTAGTGCCGTCACGACAATGGAAGCGCCAAAGAAGAGGTGTTTCCTGGTATCCGGGTGATACCCTCAATACCGGCATTGGTCAAGGCGATGTGTTAGTGACACCGTTGCAACTTGGTGTCATGACCGCGACTCTAGCGAATCGCGGTAAGCGAATAGAGCCAAGAATCGTTGGGCGTATGGAGCACAGCCTAAACGGAGGAAATGAAAATGAGGTTTCCTATCTCAATGGAGCAGAACTAGGGCAAGTCACCGCTAGTAAGGAAAACTTTGACACAATTATAGAAGCGATGACTGCGGTCGTAGCGCACCCGCGCGGCACTGCGTATCGATCAGCAGGGCTAAATGCCGACTATACAATGGCGGGTAAAACTGGCACTGCACAGGTGGTCGCGATTGCTCAGGGTGCAAAGTACGACGCTAGCAAACTAAGTGATTTTCAGAAGGATCACGCACTATTTATATCCTTCGCGCCAGTTGAACAACCTAAAATTGCAATTGCGGTTATTGTAGAAAACGGCGGCAGTGGCAGCGGTGTAGCGGCACCAGTTGCACGAAAAGTAGCCGATTTCTATTTAACCGGGGTAGATGCGAACGCCCCTCAAGCCGAGGCCGTGGAACCGGTTGCCAGAGCGTCGTACTGATGTTTCGAGTCAAAATAGATGCTCCTTTGATGTTTGGATTGTTGTTATTGTGTATCAGCAGCCTATTTATTTTGTGGAGTGCGGGCGGTGAGAACCCCCGGCTAATAATTAATCAAGCAATTCGGATGGGTGTTGCTGTGGTCGGCATGATCGTCTTGGCTCAAATACGGCCAGACACGCTATTTCGTTGGACTCCCGCCATTTACGCTATTGGTTTAGCCATGTTGCTAGTGGTGCTGGTTGCTGGCGACGTTGGTAAAGGAGCGCAACGTTGGCTCGATCTCGGAATTATTAGATTTCAGCCTTCTGAGGCAATGAAACTTGCCGTGCCGATGATGATTGCTTGGGTTGTCACACGCAAGACCTTACCGCCTGACTTCAAAAACTTAATCTTTGCGTCAATGGCTTTGTTGTTGCCTTTCGCTCTGATATTAATTCAACCAGACTTAGGCACGGCGATCTTGATCTTCATGTCGGGTGCACTGATCATCTTTTTAGCCGGTTTCTCGTGGAGAAATATTTCGATATTGGGCGTTTTGGGCACCGTATTTATTCCGATCGCTTATCTATTTCTTCTTGAACCTTATCAACAACGCAGAATTCAAACCTTGGTCGACCCGTGGTCTGATCCCCTAGGCTCCGGATATCAAATCATTCAATCTATGATTGCCATTGGAAGTGGAGGTGCACAAGGTAAAGGCTGGACCAAAGGAAGCCAATCTCAAGGCGATTTTATTCCTGATCGCCACACCGACTTTATCTTTTCGGTGTTTTCTGAAGAAATGGGCTTTATTGGGGTGCTTTTATTAATCACCTTGTACGTCGCCGTGGTAGCTCGAGGGCTCTACATCGCGTATTACACTAAAGATACGTTTTCGAGGTTATTAGCAGGTAGCTTATCAATGACCTTTTTCTTTTATGTGTTTGTGAATATTGGCATGGTGGCCGGAATACTTCCGGTCGTTGGAGTGCCGTTACCACTGATTAGTTACGGGGGCACGTCTATGGTTACTCTGATGGCGGGTTTCGGAATTTTAATGGGTATTCATAATCATCGCAGCTTAATGTCCCGATAGGGTTTTCTATGATATTGATGAAATATTTTATTTTTGTGCTTAGTTTCAGTCTTATTAACGCCGTACTGTTTTCTAGAGCTCAGGCTATTGAACTAAAGAATGAGCCCAAGCTTGAGGCAATTGCCCAAGAATTGATCGCGGAAGATTTTTATACGCGCGATGAATTAGATCTGATCTTTCAACAAGCAACCATTCAACAGTCGGTGCTTGACGCAATGATGAATCCCGCTGAATATAAATTTACTTGGGGTAAATACCGAAAGTTATTTCTTAAGGAAGATCGGATTAAGCAAGGTGTGGATTTTTGGAATCAATATGAAAGTGACCTTGCGCGCGCTGAGCAAGAGTACGGTGTTCCTGCGAGCATGATTGTAGCGATCATCGGTGTTGAATCCAAATTCGGACGCTTTAAAGGCGCTCATAAAGTAATTGATAGCTTGGTATCATTGACCACACGCTTTCCCAGGCGCAGTAAGTTTTTTGGTCAGGAGTTAAAGGAATTTCTTATTCTTGCCAAAGAGAATGATTTGGTCATCGGTCAAGTCTTAGGCTCCTATGCAGGCGCTGTCGGCTTCCCTCAATTTATATCAAGCAGTTACCGGAACTATGCTGTCGATTTCTCAGGTGACGGTAAGATAGACTTAATCGAACAACCTGTTGATGCAATTGGCAGTGTAGCAAATTACTTTATCGAAAATGGATGGCGGCCGGGTGAACCTGTGACATCAAAGGCCTTGAAAACGGTCGACGATGAGATCGCAGCATTAGCAAATAGGAAACGCAAAGTGCGATTTACAGCGTCAGATCTGCGTCAAAAGGGAGCGCCTATTTCCAGTGATATAGACGCTGACGAGAAACTCAATGTTTTGATGCTTGATGCCAGTGAAATAGTGTCGGAACCTCGAAGCAAAGGTGTCTACGTTGTTAGAGCGGGAGACACCGCTTGCCAGATAGCGGAGAAACTCAATATTTCCTGTAAGTCATTGTTTTCTTTGAATAGTTTAGATGATGATGGGCGTATATTTAGAGGTCAGCGTTTAAAGCTTCCTCACAAATCGCGCAATTCGAGTAAATGGGTTGTACAGGAAAGCGATACAACGCTTCCTAGGTTCTTTATTACGCATCGTAATTTTTACGCAATCACTGAGTACAATCACAGTGTTTTATACGCCATGGCTGCGTACGATTTAAACCGCGCTATAAACCAAGCCAAGATGAATCAAGATAAGTCAAGCAACACTGATGGCGTAGAGTAGGGCAAATGAGCGTTGTGAATAATAAGAATGTGCTGATTGTTTCCCTGCTGAGAAGAGGTTGGCTGTTTAGCAGCGTGAACTTTTTGTTCTTTTGTTTCCCGATGGTCGCCTTCTCGCAAGCTCAACCAGAAATTGACGCAAAAGCTTGGGTCTTGATGGAGATCAATAGCGGCTCTGTAGTGGCGTCAAAAAATGCAGATGTCGCGTTGCCACCCGCCAGCATCACCAAATTGATGATGAACTATGTGATGTTTAAGCGTTTAAAATCTGGTGAACTGAAAACCTCTAATCAAGTGCCGATTAGTGAGGAGGCTTGGCGAGCTGAGGGGTCGCGTATGTTCGCTGACGTTAATACCCGCATCGAACTTGGGCATTTGCTTAAGAGCACCGTAATTCAATCTGGAAATGACGCAGCGATCGCCTTAGCCGAATTTACTGGAGGCAGTGAGTTCGCCTTTGCTCAATTGATGAACCAAGAGGCTGAAAAGTTAGGCTTGCACCATTCGAATTTTGTTAATAGTACCGGCCTACCAGCCGAGAGTCACTTGATGTCGGCATTCGATATTGCCAAACTCGCCAGCGCTATTATTAAGACATTTCCAGAGTTTTACACCTGGTATTCTGAGAAAGAATACTCGCATAATAATATCACTCAATATAATCGCAATAAATTATTGTGGAAGGACGATACCGTCGACGGCCTGAAAACTGGATATACTGAGGCAGCAGGATATTGCTTAGTGGGGAGTGCTGTTCGCGATAAGCAACGTTGGATAGCGGTGGTGTTAGGCGCAAAGAGTGTTCAAGCACGCGAAGCGGCTGTGCTCGAGCTGTTGAACTTCGGCTTTAATTATTTTGACGCCACCGAACAATTAGACCAACAAGGGGGGCTTACCTCAGTGAAAGTCTATGGGGGGGACACCGATGAGGTATTGCTCCAAGCAGTGGCACCGGCGAATATTGTGGTTCCGAAAGGCAAGATAAATGATATTACCGTGAGCTTGCACCATAGCCCATATTTCGTTGCGCCCATAAAAGTGGGGCAGCCAATGGGTTTGGCTGAGTTGCGCTTTGATGGTGAGACTATTATAGAGGTACCTCTTGTCGCAACCAGCGCAATAAAATCGGCTGGCTGGTGGAAACGGATGGTGGATTCGATTAAGCTGCGAGCCAAGCAAGTTTGGCAAGACTGAGTAATTACTATCTCTTGAAAAGTATATGAACGATAAAAAACACTCTACTGGGAATGATCCTCAAGACGGATTCGATCTTATTGAGTATCCGGTTGACTATAACTTTAAAGCGATGTGCCGCGCGCAAGAAGGTGCTCCGGCGATCGAATATATATCAGGCTTAATCACCCCGCTATTAGACGACGGTGCCTTACTCGACTTGTCTACTAACCGAAGTCGAACAGGAAAATTCGAATCGGTTACTGCGGTTGTTAGGATTAATAGTCGTCAAGAATTGGAATCAATCTATACATTAATTGCGCAATCCCCCAGGGTGGTAATGACGCTCTAGATGAGCGGTAATGCTTCTTGATGATTAGCCCAGACAAACAATTTGTACTAAGGTCAGCGGGCGGCCACGCTATTACTGTTTCGTTATTCGGCGATGTTCCTTATCACGAATCGTTTGCTTCGATGTCCGCGTTTGCCAACGATCGAAGTAAAAACGATCTTGATCAAATTTGGGTATTACAACACCCTAAAGTGTATACACAAGGCACGGCATGCAGCTTAGACGCGTTTTTGCCGAGTGACATTCCGATTATTAAAACTGATAGAGGCGGACAGATTACTTACCACGGGCCGGGTCAGATTGTTATGTACCCACTGCTGAATCTACGGCGTCATAATATTGGGGTTAAATCTTTGGTGTCGAAGTTAGAGCAGTGCATGATTGATACGCTTTGCGAATTGAATATCCGTGCTCAACGTCATGAAAATGCGCCAGGCGTCTACGTTAACGGCGCAAAAATCGGAGCCTTAGGTTTGAGGATTCGAAAAGGGAATAGTTACCATGGTTTGAGTCTAAATGTCGACGTAGACCTTGCACCCTTTAGTAATATCGACCCCTGTGGGTATAAGGGTTTGCAAGTCACTAATATTGTTGAACAGACGGATCTTAAGGTAAATTTGAGCCGTATTTCTAAATCACTGTTAAACAACTTTTTGGCACAACTCTAAACTTAAGATGCGGGGCTAATCCTTACGTTTTTGGCTTTTCAAAGTGATGCTTAGGGAATTAAGTTGAGCCAAGCGTTCAGGCGTGCCAACGTCGGTCCATTCGCCATAATACGGCACTGCGCTAAGGGTGCCCTGTTGGCACATTTTCTGAAGAATAGGGCCTAGGGCTAGCTTCCCTTCTGGCATGCTAGCAAACATCTCTTTACGATATCTCGCAATACCACTGAAGGTCATGGTTGAGTCGCCCTGTTGGTTGAAGTTTCCCTCGGCATCGGTAACGAAATCCCCGCTTCGATTGTGACTAGGGTTAGGTACGAGCACCACACGTCCTAGGTCAGTAGTATTTGATTTTAACAATGAAGAAAAATCAAAGTCGGTATATATGTCCGAGTTAATCACGATAAATGAGTCGCTTTGTAACAGCGCTAAAGATTTTTTAATACCCCCAGCGGTTTCGAGCGCACCAGTTTGCGATTCGTCGGAGTAGTCAATTCGTACACCAAACTGCTCGCCAGTGCCAAGGTGGTGCTGAATCTGCTCACCTAGGTAAGCGGTATTAATGACTAAATGTCGGAAGCCTAAGTGCTGAAGATTAATGACATGATGTTCAATTAAGGCGTAGTTGCCAACTTTTAACAACGGTTTTGGCACAGTGTCTGTCAAAGGGCGCATTCGTTTTCCATGACCCGCGGCCAATAATAAGACACTGATGTTTGAAGGGGCCAACGGCTGTTGTTGAATTTCAGAACTGGGTAAATCTTGCTTCATAACACGACTTGTATGTGCCCCTCAAAATGGTCTCTAAACGCACCCAATTCAGGGTATATATTGATAACTTCGAGGACGTATTTCGCCACTAAAGGGAGGTCTTTTAGATAATGGTGTTTATCGTCTCGGTAGCTTAGACGACAAAATATTCCCAAAACTTTTAGATGCCGCTGTAAACCAACAAAATCTACCCAACGGCATAGAGTTTCGAGTGAGAAATCCGGTAAACCAAGTTTCTCTATTGCCTTCACTCGATACTCATCGAGCCACTTGTGTTGTCGGTCGCGAGGCCACTCGATATAACAATCTTTGAATATCGAAGCCAGGTCATATGCGATTGGTCCAATGACCATATCCTGAAAGTCAATTACCCCAGGCGAGTTGAGTTCGGTAACCATTAGATTTCTCGAATGGAAATCTCGATGCACCCAAACCTGAGGTTGTTGAAGGCATTCGTCAATCAACAATTGTTGGGTATGAAGCCAAACCGCAAAACTTGGCTCGTGAATGCTTCTACCAAGATGTTTGTTGACGAACCATCGGCTGAAAAGAGACATTTCATCTCGAAGCTTTGCCCCACTGTAAACCGGAGGTGTTAAAAGCGAGTTAGCCGTGCCACCTGTTTGTATATTGATCAAGCTGTCGATTGCATCTCGATACAATTGAGATGGGTTGTCATGCAATTCATCGAGGTAAGTTCGCTGACCAAGATCTTCTAATAAGATGAACCCTTGTGTCAGATCGTAATCGAGAATGTCAGGCGTATGAACCCCTAGCTTTGCCAGCGCTCGTGCCACGTCGATGAAAGGTTGGCAATCTTCTTTGTCGGGCGGCGCATCCATTGCGATGTAGGTGCTTTGGCCGCTAACGACGCGAAAATAACGGCGAAAGCTTGCATCAGCCGAAGCGGGCTCAATCGCATCGACGTTAAAATCTGGTTTCTGCTTGAGCCAGCAAATAAGGCTTGCCTGTCTTGAGTCCACTATAAAAATTCTGGGTAATATTCTGAAGGTTAATCGCGACCAAACGCATAAGCGTGACGATGTTGACTCGAATTGGCAAAACAATGATTAAAAGGTATTAATCGCCGCTTCGCAGTCGGCCACTTATTGCTCTATAATAGTCGGCCTAAGTATACAGAAAACATCAGTCTAGAGTGATATTGCTATTAAATATGGGCTCAGACCCCCCTTAGACTAAATGGTGGCTCGATTTGGACTTAGAAACATTGAACTTAGTTAAAATAAAACAATAAAGAATATTCCAAAGGTGGATTGGCTATATGATTCAGCAGTTCAAACAGCTAGTTGAGAATGACCCGACAATGAATGTGATCTCAAGACACGTTAACCCGATAGGCAAACGCTTCAAGCTCTTCCTTGGGTTAAGTGGTTTGACACTGTTTTTTATGACCAATAGCGCCATCGCCGCATGCAAGGGTGTTAATTGCGTGTGTGTACCGTCGGAGATACAGTTTGCGTCACCGGTATTACAAGCTGATGAAGACGGTGAATACCCTATCTCACTCGAAGCTGACAACGTAGAATCTGAGGGTGATGATGTGGTCACTCTGACGGGCAACGCTGAAGTCACCCAAGGGAGAAGAACAGTGGTTGCCGATAAATTGCAATATTATCGACAAAGTGAGCGGGTTGTTGCCGAAGGCAGTGTGGAAATGATTTCTGAGGCAGGGGATTATCTTGCCAGCGAGTCAATTGATGTGCACGTACCGACCCAAATTGGTTCACTCAAAAATACTCAGTTTAAGCTAGCTCGCGGAATCAGCAGCGCTGATGGTGTAGACACGGTCCAGATCGACTCGAGAGGCTCTGCTGAAGTGCTTAATCTCGAGGGCGAAGGTTTTATTCGCTTGGAAAACGCCGACTATTCGACCTGTCCCGAGGGCAATGAAAGCGTGGTAATAGGCGCGCGTAGTTTGGAATTAGACCGCACCGGTAATGTTGGTCGCGCGCGTGGCGCGACGGTACGCTTCCAAGGCGTGCCAATACTTTATGCGCCTTATATTTCGTTTCCACTGAATAATCAACGAAAAACAGGTTTTCTAACTCCGGGTTTTGGGTCGGACGAAGAATCTGGGAACATATATGAGTTTCCTTGGTATTGGAACATTGCTAAGAATCAAGATGCTACCATTACCCCGCGCTATTTTACCGATCGCGGTGTTCAAATTGCTGGCGAGTATCGTAATCGCACTCGCAACTCTTCTACCTTGATTTACGGTGAAGTCTTGCCAGATGACGATTTGTTTGGCGACGACCGCGACTTATTAAGTATTCAACATTCTCAACAATTGACCGACAATTTGTCAGCACGAATTAATTACAATGATGTTTCTGATATAGATTACTTTAATGATCTACGCAGTGATACTCGCTCGTTCAGTACTACGTTTGTACCTCGTGATATTCAGTTGAACTATTCGCATGAGTATTTTCGCGTACGTGCGCGCGCAAATGAGTACCAAATCATTGATGACCGAGTATCGAGCGCTAATGCCCCATACGAACGTTTACCATCACTGACGTTTAGTACCAAATTACCTGAAGGGCCGTACGGCTCGATTTATGGTCTGAATGCGAGTTATACAGATTTTCAATCGGACACCCGCATCGAAGGTACAAGAACAACGATAAATCCCTACGTTGAGCTGCCATTTGAAAATTTGTGGGGTTACGTTAAGCCAAAATTGTCGATACATAACAGCAGTTATAGCTTAGATAATGTCGCACCAGGAGTTGAAGACAGCCCTTCGTTTACCGTACCAATATTCAGTATCGACAGCGGCATTTATTTTGAAAAAAATACCAAATGGTTTGGCGATGGGGCCCTGCAAACACTAGAACCTCGATTGTTCTATGCTTACGCGCCAGACGAAGATCAAAGCGATGTACCAGTTTTTGACACAAGCCAAGTATCACTCAATAATTTCAGTAATATTTTTCGCGCCAACCGTTTCTTCGGTCAAGACAGGGTTGGAGATACTAACCAAGTCACATTAGGTTTAACGACGCGAATTATAGACAATGAGACCGGCGACCAGAGGCTGGTTGCCAGCGTTGGCCAACTGTATTTATTAGATGATCTAGAGCAAAATATTAATTCCTCACTGGTAATCGAAAGTGGCTTGGGCGATTTACTTGCCGAGGTTCGTACTGAATCAAAAGGGCCGTGGACAACGTATAGTTTTTTGCAATACGATCATGAAGAAGATGAAATTCGAACGGCTAGGTTCGCACTAGGGTATGAACCTAAAGACGATAGTCGTAAAAATATTCAAGTTGGCTATTATCGTGCTGATTTTGGTGCATTCGCCGTTGATCAACTTACCGTAAATGCGAATTGGCCAATTTCTGATCGGTGGCAGTTCTTCGGTTCGGAGCGATATTCAATTGAAAATTCTGAAAGCTTAGAATCGCAAGTTGGTCTTGAGTATAACGGTTGCTGTTGGAAACTTCGCTTTATTGGTAGCAGCCGAATTGATTCGCGTTTACGAAGAACTAGTAATGACGGCAGCGACGACAAGCGAAATGCATTTTTTATTGAACTTGAACTCACCGCCCTTGGCAGTATTAGAACGGGCTTATAAGGCGAAAAGGTTTAAATGTGTTGATATATGTCAACGCCGAGAAAAATTATGAAGACATTAATTAGAAATATTCCACTGGTTGCAATGCTGTTGTTAAGCATCTCGGCGGCGGCACAAAATAGCACGGCCTTTATGGATCGCGTGCTTGTGATCGTCAACGAAGACGTGATTACACAGTCTGAGTTTGACTATCGATTGCAGACCGTGATGCAAGAATTTAACGATACTAATCCGCCTCCACCTGATTTGCATAAACAGCTTTTAGATGGAATGGTGAGCGACCGTATGCAGGTTCAAGAAGCGAATCGGCGTGGAATCGAAATCAGCGATCGTGAACTGGCTGAATCGATACAGCGCTTCGCCACTCAGCAAAATGTAACCGTCCCACAATTGCAAGCGACTCTCGAGTCGCAAGGACAGTCATTCGATAAATTTAGAGAGTCAGTGCGTGACTCTCTAACAATATCTCGATTTACCGATTTCTATGCGAGAACGCGTGTTGTGGTTCCGGAGTACGAAATTAAAGGTTTTATGGAAGTAAACGATATGGACGTTGATAATTCGGAATTTTATTTAGCGCATATTCTAATTTCTAATCCAGAGGTTAATGCTGGTTTAGCACAACAAGTCCGCGAACAGCTTGATCGAGGTTTGAGTTTCCAACAAGCAGTATTGACCTACTCAGAAGCCCCTGATGCCGCCGAAGGCGGCATAATCGGCTGGCGAACACCGAAGAACCTTCCCGATCTCTTTGCAGAAGCAGTGAAAGATCTGGAGGCAGGTCAGGTTTCAAAAGTTGTGTCGGGACCAAATGGTTTACATATTTTGAAAGTATTGGATCGAAAAGGTGATAAGACCGAGATCATTCAAACACAAGTTAGTCATATTTTGATTAAAGCCGAGTCAAAGGTTGCCAAGTCTCAGGCCTCAAAAAGATTGTTTGAACTTCGCCAACGCATAATCGATGGCGAAAGTTTCGAAGATCTTGCCCGTATTTATTCAGATGATACTGGCTCCGCTGCTACTGGTGGCAGTTTAGGTTGGGTGTCTCCTGGAGTAATGGTTCGCCCGTTTGAAGAGGCGTTTAAGCAAATTCCGTTGAACCAGATAAGCCAGCCGATTGATACCCAGTTTGGAATGCATATTTTACGAGTAGAGGAACGTCGTAAGAAAAACGTTACTGAGCAAATTGCTAGGAATAGGGCTGAGAGTGTTTTACGTCGCCAACGGGCTGATCGCGAATTTAGCCAATGGGTTCGTGAATTATTAGAGGGGGCGTACGTAGAACACGTTGCTGCGCCGTCCGACCCAGTTATTTAAACGCCGACGAAGTTAATGACACTAAATAAAAAACGCTAAAACAATAAGATTTAGCGTTTTTTTTCGCCAACTACTTATCGATTACTTTTCGATAATACGAGGTTCATATTTTACGCTTACTGAATCGCGTTAAGTTGAACCATTTTACAGACTGATTTATGCAAAACGGCAATGAATTGTACGTTAGATCATTTGACGCTCTTTGATTTCGTTCAGGGTTTTGCAATCGACACATAATTCTGCAGTTGGTCGAGCTTCTAAACGACGAATACCAATTTCGATCCCACACCGATCACACCAGCCGTAGTCATCACCATCCACTCTGGCAATGGTTTGATCTATCTTTTTGAGCAGCTTTCGTTCCCGGTCGCGATTTCGAAGCTCCAAAGACATGTCAGTTTCCTGACTCGCACGGTCATTGGGGTCTGGGTGGTTAATATTTTCATCTTGCATCAAATTTATTGTGCGAGATACCTCGTCCAACAAATTGGTTTTCCACGCTATTAAAATATCGCGGAAATGATCAACTTGCTTTGGGTTCATATATTTTTCGCGCGCTTTTTCTTTATAGGGGGTGATTCCATGAATCAACTGGTCCGTGTTTGCTGTGCTCTTGGTAACGTTTTTTGTGGCTTTCTTCGTGGCCATAGAATAATTCTCGTAGGTGTCTCGACTGACTTTTTGGGCATTTAAAAATGCGCATAAAGCGTCTAATAACTATAAATGTGTGTCATCGCGCTAATGCACGATTTGTTGAATATTTTGGGGAGTAGCAATTTGGCTATGTGCTCGAAAATTTAGCAGGCATTTTTACTACAAAGCACGGCCATAATCAATACGGTCAGTGGCGTTAATCATTAATAACTGGATTAAACAAATTTAAGTAAAGCACGCGCCATGACATTTACTTTAGGGTAGACTCTGTTTTGGCGTTATAGAATGCCATTATTCCTTTGCTATACTGCTTTCAAAACTAAGGCAAGGGCTTTGTACACAAGAAATAGACATATATCGTTGCAGGCCAAGCTGGACGAAGTCTTAAAATTGATAATAAACTAGAATTAAACTATGGCTGAGAAAACTATGAACACACTTAATAAAACTGCAATTGCATTGGCGCTAACTTTAACCATCACTGCATGTGGCGATAGCGGCGAGAAATCATCGGTAAGTAATGCTATCGATGCCACGAAAGAAGCGGCATCTAGCGCTGTAGAAGCAACCAGTGATGCGGCTAGTAGCGCTGTAGACGGTGTTAAAGAGATGGCTGATGGCGCGGTAGATAGCGCTGCTGAAATGGCCGATGGCGCCAAAGAAATGGCCGGCGACGCGATGGAAAAAGGCGAAGAAATGGCCGATGGTGCCAAAGAAATGGCTGGCGACGCGATGGACAAAGGTAAAGAAATGGCCAGCGACGCGATGGAAAAAGGCGGAGAAATGGCCGATGGCGCAAAAGAAATGGCTGACGAAGCGATGGACAAAGGCGAAGAAATGAGCAAAGATTCGATGGAGAAAGCCGAGGAAATGAGCAAAGAGGAAATGAAGAAAGATACGATGTAGAATGATGAGGAGATGAAGTAAGCCAAACACAATCCTAGGGCCTCAAGTCTTCGGTGGTTGAACAACTTGCAATTCTTCTCAATTTAACGCTTTATATTGAAGCGTAAGAGCTTTGCGTATACTAAGCCTCGTTACCTGGTAACGAGGCTTTTTCGTGACTACCATGATGGTTTATAAGCAATGTTGATATCCCAACCTAGAATTGAATAATGAGTGAAGGCGAAATAAGTACCCTCGAGAAGCTATACGGTGAAACCGCGTTGATGCACTGGACGGATTTGCAGCGATTCTTTGCCCAAGGAAAAGTTCTGTATGTCAGGGAAGAATTAGATTTAGTTCAGACCGCTGTTTGGTTTGCGCAAGATGACACGGAGAAGTTAAAGCCGTACTTAGATTCTCAAACGATTTCTCATCCTAGTAATCCACTTGCAAGGAGTTGGTATGAGCAAAACATCGAATTGTGGACGGTGGTGGTTGCTCCTTACGTATTGGTACAGCCGCAAGAAAACTAAGGTTTTAAGTAGCAACCCTTTTTTAAGCAGTAAGCCTTTCTATTCGTAATATTATTGTCATACAACCGCATTAGGATAACGGCAGTTATTAATATCAACCTCTGACCTTTTAGATAAGGGAGAAAACTGTGAAAAAACTTTTACTTAGTATTGCTGCGGCCTCGATTTTGGGTATAACGAGCGCATCAGCGCGTGATTCAATCAGTGTTGTGGGCTCTTCCACTGTGTATCCATTTGCTACCGTAGTGGCCGAGCGATTCGGAAAATCTACCGATTTCAAAGCGCCAAAAGTTGAATCAACCGGTTCTGGTGGTGGTTTGAAGCTCTTTTGTAAGGGTGTTGGCGTCGCAACGCCGGATATAACTAATGCGTCGCGTCGAATCAAAGAAAGTGAATATAATCAGTGTCAAAAAAATGGTGTGACTGACATCGTTGAAGTTCTTATTGGCTTCGACGGAATCGTCTTGGCCAACGCAAAAGGCGCTGCTCCTATGGAGCTTTCTCGTAAGGATATCTACATGGCTCTGGCAAAATTGGTGCCTGGCCCAGACGGGAAATTAATCGAAAACCCAAATAAGACTTGGAACCAAGTAAACCCCAAGTTACCCGCAGCTAAAATTGAAGTGTTAGGCCCGCCACCTACGTCTGGTACTCGAGACGCATTCGCAGAGCTAGCATTAGAAGGCGGTGCGCGAAAGGTTGCTGATATTGCTGCACTTCGTAAAATGAAGGCAAAACAGGTTGATGAAATTCAGGCAATGGTTAAAAAGCTAGGTATTGAAGCCGCTTGGGCTGCTGCAGTTAAGAAAAAAGGTGCAAAGGCCAAGGGCAAAGACGTGGTTAAAATTATCGGTCGTTCAGTACGAGAAGACGGTGCGTATATCGAAGCTGGTGAAAACGATAACCTGATTGTTAATAAATTGGTGGCTAACCCGAATGCGCTAGGTATCTTTGGCTTCAGTTTCCTTGATCAAAACTCGGATAAAGTGCAAGGGTCTATTATTGATGGAAATGAACCAACCTTTGATGCGATTGCCACTGGCGAGTACAAGGTAAGTCGACCGTTATATTTCTATGTTAAAAAGGCTCATATCGGTACAGTACCGGGCATACAAGAGTTCTTAAACACATTTGTATCTGAAGATACCATTGGCCCTGACGGCTACTTAGTCGACAAAGGCTTAATACCTCTAGATGATGAAAAATATTCTGATATGGCTAGTGGTGCCAAAGCACTCAATAGCTTAGCTCTGTAGAGACATTAAATTTAATCTCCTCCTATATTTATCAAATCCTATGTGTATATAGGTAACATTTGTAAGCTATGTTTACTTGGCAGGTAAGTCTCAGATCTTACCTGCCTTTTTTGTAGCAATTTCAGTTATCATTCGAACACGAAAAAAATCGATTGAGATATTAGTTCTCGTTGTAGAAAAATGTGAAGATAGCCCGTCAGGTCGACGTATTTTTCGATATTTATGATAAGTCCAACTAAGTGAGTTGCGTAATGACAATTATCCGTGACATGGCCATCGTCAGCAGAATTACTGAACGACAGGTAAAACAGGTAAGATGACTCTTTCTACTTTAATGCTCGTTATTCTTGGCGGATCTGGGTTAGCCTATTTTATTGGTTACACGCGGTCTCAACAGATAGCAAAACCGATTGGCGGTGTTCGTCATTTGGCGACATTGCCGACCTACTACGCCAGCATGATGAGTCTGTGGGCTTTCATACCTGCGCTTATACTGGTGTTTTTGTGGTCGGTACTGGATGGTTCCATCATCGCGTCTTTAGTAAAGAGCGCGTTGCCGGATGAAACTAAGAAGCTCGGCAGTGAAAACCTTGGGCTGATAATGAGCCAAGTGTCTAATGTGGCATCAGGCATTGGCACCATCGACAACTTAGGTCAAGAGTATGCTCCCGCGGTCGAGAGGCTAAATTCCTTAAACACGATCAGTAATCGGGCCATGCCCGTGCTCACCGTATTTGTTTTGGTCATCGGTGCGCTATTAGGTTTTAGAGCGGTTAGACCAGACAATAACGCGCGTTATGCGGTTGAGAAGATTTTTAATATTCTGCTGTTTGTGTGTTCTAGCATCGCAATTTTCACCACCTTCGGCATTGTTTTTTCAGTTCTATTTGAATCGATTAATTTTTTTCAAAAGGTGCCGTTTTTTGACTTCTTGCTAGGAACGCATTGGAGCCCACAGATAGCGATTCGTGCTGACCAAACAGGTGCCTCGGGCTCGTTTGGTGTGATACCACTGATCGTGGGAACCTTGTTAATTTCCTTTATCGCCTTGTCGATCGCCGTTCCTGTGGGGTTGATGTCGGCGATTTATTTATCCGAGTACGCGAGTGCGAAAATAAGGAGTATCGTTAAACCCGCGCTGGAGATTCTGGCTGGAGTTCCAACGGTCGTTTATGGTTTCTTTGCTGCCCTGACCGTAGCGCCAGCGATTCGACAATATGGAGACAAGTTACGTGATTGGGGTGCCGAAAACGACATCGAGTTTTTGGCTAACCTGGCGGTATCGTCAGAGAGTGCGCTCGCGGCAGGGATTGTA